>JAYENR010000073.1:3633-18200 GCA_034722175.1 Pseudomonadota bacterium
TTGGTTTTACCAAACTTCGTTAGTCACCGCCTTGAACTCATCTCAAATAATCTCCCAAATCGTTGCACAGTATTTTGAAGCGATTTCTGCGTTGGTGATTAACTCATTTGGTTTTACCAAACTTCGTTAGTCACCGCCTTGAACTCATCTCAAATAATCTCCCAAATCGTTGCACAGTATTTTGAAGCGATTTCTGCGTTGGTGATTAACTCATTTGGTTTTACCAAACTTCGTGATCTCCCGCCTTGAACTCATCTCAAATAATCTCCCAAATTGGGTGCTTTACTTTTTAAGTAGGGTTATCGCTCGTTTGCTTGCAGCAAACTTTGCTATATTTCGTCTTGTACTTAATTGAAGAAACAAAAAAGCCGATTTGAACAGGCCTGCTCAAATCGGCTTTTTGGGTTTTAAACACAGTTTTTCGTTACTTCATTGGATCCATTAGGTTTGGATCGTCGATGTAGCCGTTTTCGACGCCTTTGGTCACAATTGCAACCGCATCATGTGGGTGTAGGCTTTCTAGGTGGTTAACACGTACCCAGAAGTCATTGTATTCTTCACAAGAATCTAATTTATCTTGTAGACGACGTGACGCATCTTCACAGAACATCAGATTTGAAGCATTCAGGCGTGCAAATTCTTGTTCATCTTCACGTTTAACGGTGGCTTGAACGGGGGTTTGCAAAGCGTCTTCAATGTGATTGATCAGGTCAGAAATCTCTAAGTGATCACTCTCTTTCACTTTCACCTTAACCTGAGCATAAGAACGCTGGCTGTGTGGAGTGGCATTGATGCCTTCAGGCGTCCCTAGCCACTCAACCACCGTGTTGTAGTCAATCTCTTTGCCAGAAAACTGGGCTTCAAAGGCTTCTTGAATCAGTTGACGGGATAGAGCCGCAGAACAAGGACAGGTTGAAGAGTAAGGGACTTCAATCGAAACCTCACATTCAAAGACACCATTGCGTATTTCACCACGCAAGGTACTTGGATAGTGTTTCCAGCCACTATTATCACTCTTTAGTGAGCGACGACGCTCGTAGTAGTCAAATTTGAACTCTAAAAAAGCGTGGTTGCTTAGACCATGATGGGACTCAATAAACTTATCTAAGATGGCTTTAACACGGTTGGGTGTTAAGGCTTCTTGAGTCGCCATTTGATCTAACAGTAAATACAAGCGAGACATGTGAATGCCTTTGCTTTGCGGGTCGTCTAAACTTACATAGGCTTGCGCTTGTGAAGAGAGACGAACTTCTGCATCGGCTGAACCGTCTGCTTGTGCTTGTTTTACTAAAATAGGGAGTTCAATACCACTCATTCCTACCCAGTTAAGTTTACCTTGTGGGCCGTGGTGTGGTTGACACGCGATATCGGGCATGTGCTTGGTCATGCAATTTCCTTCGACTTAGAGTGTGGTGTACAGTTTTATTAACTGTAAAAGACACTTAAATAATTAAAATGACCGATGATTTTATCAAATAATCGACTGAAAAGGTGGGTTAATGTGAATAATTCTCGATTACAGTACAGGGTGCTTAAAGGTTGTGAATGCAACTAAGTAGTTGAATTTCAATGTCCTTTACAAAGTCAGGGGTTAATTCAGCTTCTGATTTGAATAGTAACTCTAGACGACTATCTTGACGCCAAGCGATGTCTTCAAATTCTAGTTGACCTTCACTCCAGTTGATCAATTGCCACTCATTGCCCGTTTTCAGTAGGCCTTTCGCTCGGCTTAATAAAGAAGCCAAGTCTTTAAAAAAGGCTTTTAATTTAACACGATTAAATTGCAGTGTGCTATCCCATACCCAACCTAAAGCAACCAGATGTTGTTGGCTATTTTTAGAGAATGAGCAGGCCTGGTTGGATGGTATTTGGCTTGTATAGCTTTCAGATTGCATTGTTACTTGTTGTTGGTGGTTCTCTAAGCCTTGCAACAATACAAACTGAGCAGGCCTGTGTGGTTTTAATAGCGTATTAAAGTCAATTTGGCCAAGTTGAGTAGGGAGTAGGTACTGTTTAGCTGGATAAACGGAGTTCAAAATAGCAACTGAACAGGCCTGTTCGGTTTCTGAACTTAAGTCAATTTTGTTTAGCAAAATCAAATCCGCTAAGGTGACGAGGTCACGCATCACCGCGGATTTTTGCCAACGTTGTTCGGTAAGTTGTTTGGGGGTGATAACACAGACAATTGCTTGCAGAGATAAAGGCTGTTTAAAAAGGGTGTGCTTTAAGGTGTCAATGATTTTAGCAGGGTGGCCTAAGCCAGTGGGTTCAATCAATAGACGATCAATGGGTTGGGTAAGAAGTTGATTGATCGCTTCCACTAAACCGAACTGAGCGGTGCAACAAACACAGCCGCCAGAGACTTGGCTGACACTAATCTCATTGGAGACGTTCGCTTGTAAGCTTGCCGCATCAATATCGATGTCACCAAATTCATTGATCAATATCCCCCAGCGTTCATGGCAAGGTTTTTGACGGATTAGGTGTTTGAGAGTGGTGGTTTTTCCGCTTCCAAGCAGGCCAGTAATCAGATGGACAGGAAGCGGAGAGTGAGACATGTTGCTTACAACTAATTATTTAAAGAACAGTAAATCTTCACCGTCTAACAGCTCTTCAACCAGACGTTCTTTATCTAATTCAATACCAAGACGTTCAGCGACAATCTGGGCATCGCGGTAAGCGTTACCTAAACAGGTTGTGGCACCTGGTGAAGGGGTCATATTGAAAATAAGGTTTTCATTTTCAGGCACAATACTGGCTTCACCCAACTTCAGTTTCATCTCGGTTTTGTCAATGACTTGCGGACGTAACCCACCAATGCCAGATGCGTACTCTAAATCTTCCGGTTTTAGGCCAGGCAGAATTTTTTGAGCGTCTTTAGCAAACAGTTTTTGACGCAGTTTTGGAATCTCAAACGCAAAGTTACGGAAGATGTAGTTACGAATGGTGCTGTCTTTCATTAGATCCCAAAAAACACGAATCACTTTGAAGTCTAATTTCAGACTCTTCCAGAAATCCCAATAGGTTCCGCCGGTGTAACGTTCCAGTTTTGGCAGCACCAATGCGGTTGGCCCTAAACGGGTTTTATCCATCTCGACTAAGTCAGGATCGCCGTGTAGGGCAGCAAACGGCAGTTTGTCATTTTGCATGGTATAGACTTTACCGTTTAGCATCTTAGGTACATAGTAGAAGCTACCTGCCATTGGCAAAATAGACATGTCTAAACCGTGACCCAATTGATTGGCTAATAGCAAGCTGTGTGCACCGGCAGAAACCACCACAAAGTTGGCTAAAAATGTGCCTTGTGGCGTGCTCAGTTCATAGTGGTCATCAAATTTTTTGATGGTTTTCACTTGAGTGTCTAAAGAGACATTGATGTCGGTATTGCAGTTACGTGCACTGTTAATAAACGATTTAGACAGGTTACCGTAATTGACTGCGGAGTACTCATCAGTACAACCGGACGCCATAATTTTTTCTGGACGTGGTTTGCCGTCAATCAGGGCCACATTGGGTTCCACTTCGGCAATGCGGTCGGCATCCCACATTTCCATGTACGGGAAGGCCTCTTTAAAAACTTCGTGACGTTTTTCTAGACGTTCACACTCGTCATCCCCTACCGCTAGAATCATCTTAGGGAATTTGTATAGGAAATCATTTTTCTCAACTTGTGCCGAGTAGTGCACCAGCATATTCGCTTGGCGTTTTACAATCACCGCTTTTTCTAAGGTGTAGTTGGTTTCAATATCCCCACAATGCAGAGTTTGGCTATTGCTGCGAGCATTTGAATTTAACGGTGCTAATGAACCATATTTTTCAAGTACAGCAATGGATTTGATATTGCTGTATTTAGATAAAACGTACGTCAAGGCGCTTCCTGAAATTCCACCACCGACAATGACGACATCAAACACTCGATTTTTCATGCAAATAAAACTCTGTTTACGCGAGTAAAACCGCGTATTTAAAATGGGATAAAACGTGAATAAGTGCCTATTATATAAAATTTTTTAATGGAGTTTTAATATAACTGATTGCTGATATTGTTCCGCAGGCTGGCTTGGTTTAGAGGCTTAAGAAAACCACGTAGAAAAGCGCAATGTTAGCTTGTTTGAGGATAGGTCTAAATTTGGCAGCTACGAGGGGTTTGTTGGTATTGCTGTAAACGTTCATTATCGGTTGTTATTTGCTCAGAGTGCGCGAACTGTTGCT
Source organism: Pseudomonadota bacterium (assembly GCA_034722175.1). Taxonomy (GTDB): domain Bacteria; phylum Pseudomonadota; class Gammaproteobacteria; order Thiomicrospirales; family Thiomicrospiraceae; genus Thiomicrorhabdus. The sequence goes on from JAYENR010000073.1 coordinate 7,846, forward strand.
GTAAATGCTCTAGGTTCAATAAATCTAAAGCCCTGGGTGCAAGCGCATAGTGCATCCATGTGCCTTCTCGCCAAGCGTTAACCAGGCCGGCATTTTTTAGATAGGCTAAATGTCGAGAGACGGTGCTTTGTCCAATCTCTAACACCGCAACCAAGTCGCAGACGCATAACGATTCTTTATTAAGAAGTAAGTTAACAATACGTAATCGAACGGGTTCGGCAAGGGCTTTGAATGTTTGAGCGATGTTTTCCAATTCTAGGTTCCAGTCTGAATATGTGTATGTTTCTAGCTAAAAAACGGCTTGTCATCTCTGAGTTAAATGGACAGAAATTAACGTGTATTACAGGTTTTTTAGTTGAAGCAATGAGTGTGAATCATACCACTTAGTCAAAATTAAGTGGATGGGAAAATGCACTTTTTATTGATATATCTGCATATACGGATATAATGAATTTTAATTTATTGATCTCAAATGAGAGGGATTTGCGTATGTGGAGTCGAATCAAGTTAACGCTGCTTGGCGTGGTGATGGTTGCATTGGTTCAACCGGTGTTGGCGATGACATTTGAGTTTGAAAAAGTCACAGATCAGGTCTATGCCTACATTGGCCCTTTAACCAACCGTACGCCAGACAACTTAGGATTAAACAATAATATTGGGTTGGTTTTAACCACAGAAGGGGCGGTACTTATTGATTCGGGTGCGGGCATTCCTTCTGCGAAGGCATTAGAAAAAGCGGTTAAAAAAGTAACCGATAAATCGATTGTTGCAGTGATTAATACAGGCAGCCAAGATCATCGTTGGCTAGGCAATGGCTATTTTAAGAAAAAAGGGGCCACCCTTTATGCCTTAAGTAAAACGGTTGAGACCCAACAAGAGATGGGAGATGGCTTGGTTGAAAAGATGACCAAGGTCTCTGATGTGTTTGCTTCTACTCAGCCTGTGGTTGCACGTAACCCTTTTAGGGGAGATCAAGCGAAGTTTACGATTGGTGACACGCAGTTTGAATTGAACTATTTTGGTGATGCCCACTTTCCAGGCGATGCGGTGTTGTGGTTGCCGAAGCAGCAAGTGCTGTTTTCGGGTGACCTGATCTATGTTGATCGCATGCTGGGTGTGCACCCTTTTTCCAATGTGAAATCTTGGCAGAAAGCCTTTCATCAGGCTGAAAAGATTCCAGCTCAATTTATTGTTCCAGGTCATGGGCAGGTGAGTGATTGGGATCGCGCCCGACAGGACACGGGTAACTATTTAGATAAGTTAGTGACGGTGATGGAGCAAGCATCGGAAGAGATGATGGGCGTGGATGACGTGGTATCTGATAATAAAGATTGGCCAGAATTTAAACATCTTAAACATTATGATTCATGGCACAAAACCATTTTGAATCGCAGCTTCTTGCAATTTGAAGAGTCAATGTAAAGGTCGCTATGTTTGAATTTTTAGGTAATTTAGTCGCCTTCAAACTGTTGGGTTTAGATGCGGATTCACATCTAGGCTCAGCCGTGCAGTTTTTTGTCATGGATGTGGCGAAGATTTTTGTTCTGTTGGCGGTCATTATCTATGTCATGGGTCTATTAAGGGCGTTTGTCTCCACCGAAAAGGTACGAGATGCCGTGGCAGGTAAACCTAAATGGTTAAGTCGTTCTTTAGCGATCGGTTTAGGGGGCGTGACGCCATTTTGTTCTTGCTCTTCTGTCCCTTTATTTATCGGGTTTGTTGAGGCAAGGATTCCGCTAGGTATTACCTTTGCGTTTTTAATTGCCAGTCCAATGATTAATGAAGTTGCGGTGGTATTGTTGATCACTATTCTGGGTTGGGAAGTCGCACTGTTGTATGTATTAGCGGGTGTGACGGTGGCTTACATTGGTTCAATCATAATGGAGTGGTTTAAACCGGAACGTTGGGTAGAGTCCTATGTTTGGGATATTAAAAGTCGACCATTGACCAAACAATCACAACAGGCCTCTTCAATGGGGCTATTGGCTCGCCATCAGTTTGCCAGTAATGAGGTCAAAATCATTGTTAAGCGCATTTGGATTTGGGTATTGATCGGAATTGGAGTTGGCGCTCTGTTTCACGGTTATGTGCCACAGCAGTGGGTAACCGAGTATCTGGCAGATGGGGATTGGTGGAGTGTACCAGCAGCGGTGTTGTTAGGGATTCCCCTGTATTCCAATGCCACGGGGGTGATCCCGGTGATTGAAGCGATGTTGGCAAAGGGCGTGCCTTTAGGAACCAGTTTGGCGTTGATGATGAGTATTGCGGCGCTTTCTTTGCCTGAGTTACTTATTTTAAGAAAGGTGATTCGTTGGCCTGCATTGGCGGTCTTTGTTGGTGTGTTGACGATTGCGTTTGTGTTCGTGGGTTATGGATTTAATTTTTTATAGGCTTGAATGATTCAAGCAAACCAACTGTTTAAAGGGAAAGGGTATGAGTAGTGTGATTAAAGGAAATAGACCGTTACGGATGTTTTCGGCGATGGTTTTAATTGTATTAGTGGTTTTACATTTTATGGAGCAAGTGGATCTGACAGAGCTGTCTTTTCTTTGGCTATTAATTGTGATGTCACTCAATGCATTTCAAGCGTCATTTAGTGGCTTTTGTCCAATGTTTAAAAATGCAAAAGGTGAATGTGTCGCTTGTGGCGTGGCTTGTGATTCACCTTCTCAAGACGAGACCGTAAAGAGCAAGACAAGCTGTTGTTCAACAGAAGATTCAAGTTGCTGTTCAGATCAAGACTCTAAAACTAAAGCGCCGTGTTGTTCATCAAGTGATACCGACTGTTGTACCGATACAAAAACCAAAGAGCCTTGTTGTTCAGGTTCTGAAAGTGAAAAATCGGGCTGTTGTGATCAATCAACTGGATGTTGTGAGCCGAATGAATCTTCAGAAATGGTGGTTAAAGTGCTCGGAACAGGCTGTAAAAATTGCGACGTCACCGCTCAGTTAATTGAACAGGTAGCCAGTGAATCAAAGGTGAAAGTTAAATTGGTTAAGGTGCAAGATGTCGCCGAAATCGCCTCTTATGGTGTGATGTCGACTCCTGCGGTTGTGATTGGTGATGAAGTGGTGCATTCTGGTAGCGTGCCATCAAAACAGGCGGTTTTAAGTTGGTTGGTTAAGTAGGCAAATGTCACTAAGGTGTCATATGTGTCTGTTTTAATGCAGCAAATTAAAAACAAGATAGAACAAGAGAAGAGAAAGTTATGACAATTAAAGTTGCGATTAATGGATTTGGACGTATGGGGCGTCTGGCAATGCGTGTGGCGTATGATTGGCCTGAAATTGAAATTGTGCACATTAATGAAACCGCCACCGATGCCTATGGTTCCGCACATTTAATCAACTTTGATTCCGCACACGGCCGTTGGCATCATCAAGCCAAAGAGCAGGATGATCAGATTGTCATTGGCGACCATGCTATTAGTTACTCTCAAAACAGCAATATTGCCGACACGGCTTGGGGCTCGATGGAGGTTGATGTGGTGATTGAGGCGACCGGCGAGTTTCGTACCCTCGACACGGTGCAGGCTTATTTGGATCAAGGTGTAAAGCAAGTGATTGTGGCGGCGCCAATGAAAGAGGGGGTTAAGAACATCGTCATGGGAATCAATGATGATATTTTTACCGCTGGCCAGGATCCGGTTATTACTGCGGCCTCTTGTACCACCAACTGCATCGCACCGGTGATTAAGGTTCTGAATGAGAAAGTTGGCATTAAGCACGGCATGATTACCACCATGCATGATCGTACCAATACGCAAAAAGTGGTGGATCACGGCCATAAAGACTTGCGTCGTGCACGTGCTGGGTTTGAATCTTTGATCCCTACCACAACGGGTTCCGCTAAAGCGATTGGCACCATTTTTCCAGAACTCAATGGCCGCTTAAACGGCATTGCGGTGCGTGTGCCTTTAATGAATGCGTCACTGACAGACTTGGTGATGGAGATGCAACGCGAGGTAACGGCAGATGAAATTAATGGCTTGTTTAAAGAGGCCTCTGAAACTTACCTAAAAGACATTTTGGGTTATGAAGAGCGCCCTTTGGTCTCGGTCGATTACGAAGGCGAACTGTGTTCGTCGGTAATTGATGCGCCGTCAACCATGGTGGTTGGCGGTACGCAACTGAAAGTGCTGGCTTGGTACGATAATGAGATCGGTTATGTCGCCAGAATGATGGAACTTGCTGTGAAAGTGGCGAAGCTGAACTCTCAAGCCTAATCTCTTTTGGTGTGAGTTATTCGTCTAAAAACCGTGTTTTTATTTTGAGCAGGCCTGGTGTCACCAGGCCTGTTGGGTTTTAAAAGGTTATTTTATGAATGCAATTCAACAATACAGTATCGTTACCGCCAACTATTGGGCGTTTACCTTAACGGATGGCGCATTGCGTATGCTGATCTTGCTGTTTTTTTATCAGCTTGGTTACAGTCCGTTTGAGATTGCGATGCTGTTTCTGTTCTATGAGTTTTTTGGCATCGTTACCAATTTAGTTGGTGGCTGGCTTGGCGCGAAAATGGGCTTAAAGCTCACCATGGATATTGGCTTGGCTTTGCAGATCAGCGCGCTGTTAATGCTCACCGTAAATCCAGAGTGGTTAACGGTTATTTATGTGATGATCGCCCAAGCGATCTCGGGGATTGCTAAAGACCTCAATAAAATGAGCGCCAAAAGCAACATTAAAAGTTTGGCTTCCGATGCCGATGGTACCTTGTATCGCTGGGTGGCGTTATTAACAGGTTCCAAAAACGCCTTAAAGGGGGTGGGATTCTTTTTAGGGGCATTGTTACTCTCTACGGTTGGTTTTGAAAATGCCATGTACGTTTTAGCAGGCCTGCTCACTTTGGCTCTGTTGGTTTCTCTGATTTTTCTTGATGGGGAATTGGGTAAAGCGAAAAACAAACCTAAATTCAGCGAGATGTTTTCTAAAAGTCCCGCTATCAATGGTTTATCAGCCGCCCGTTTCTTTCTGTTTGGCGCACGAGATGTGTGGTTTGTGGTGGCATTGCCAGTCTATTTGGCGGGCGTGTTAGGCTGGGAACATACCGAAATTGGGGCTTACATGGCGGTATGGATTATCGGCTATGGTCTGATTCAAGCCAGTGCGCCTAAAATTACCGGTATTAAGGGAGGCCAGAAATCCCAGCACCCACCTTCCAGCCGAACTGCAATGTTGTTGGCGTTTACCTTGGCAACGATTCCTGCGATGATGGGCTTAACCTTAAGTTATGAACCGCAGTGGATTTTGTTGGTTGGCTTATTGTTGTTTGGCGTGCTGTTCGCCTTAAATTCGGCGGTACATTCGTATCTGATTGTCTCCTATGCCGATGCTGATGGTGCTTCTAAAGATGTCGGTTTTTATTATATGGCAAATGCCGGCGGACGCTTAGCTGGCACCGTGTTATCGGGTTATGTTTACCAGGTTGCCGGTATGGAGGCCTGTCTGTTTATTGCGGCTGGTTTTGTTCTAGTTGCAGGTCTATTAGCAGGGCGAATTCAAACCGCTTGATAGCATTTATCTCCAATGATCAAAGGCGTGTTTTTTCGTATGAAAACACGCCTTTTTTGTTTATATTTTTAGATAAGACGTTTACGAATCATTAATCCAACCACATTCCCCATCAAAGCAAACACCAGCCAGACCCAACCATGCAAGCTTCCAGACGCAATGCCGCTAAAGAAGGCACCAATATTACAGCCCGACGCCATTACTGCACCAAAGCCCATAATCAAGCCACCAGACACACTGCCTAAAAGACGATTCATATTGATCGAGACTTTCACCCTCGGGCGAAACAGCGAGACAGTAAAGGCACCAAAAACCACACCCATTGTGGTCAAGCTTACAGTGTTTTCTAGCAACCCTTGGTTCATTCGGGTGGTGTTTTCCATGCTGTAATCCCAAAAGCTCCAATCAATGTCTAAGCTAAATAGGTCAATCAAATGGGTTCCCCAGTAAGGAAAGATGGAGCTGATTGACCAAGGTGTGCCGGAGATAAACAGTAAACTGGTATTTAAAATCGCCAAGCTGAATGCCGCTAATAAATACGGGTGATTTATGGTGTTTTTACCTTGAAACTTGAATAGCCTTTCATAGTCAGGGTGATTACGTTTTTCTAAGCGGATTAGCCAAATGTATAAAGTGGCTAGTAAGGTGAGTTGAATTAATATTCCCAATATCCAGCCAAATTCTGCCTGGAAAGCAAAGGGTTCAATTGCCGGAAGTGTGCCCCAATCTTCAAACGTATAAGCCGCTAAAGTGCCTCCAATTACCATAAAAAACAGCGTAGAGACAGAAAGTGTTTGCAGTTGGCCGACTCGGTTTAGAGTCCCAGAGGTACAGCCGCAACCAATTTGCATTCCAATACCAAAAATAAACGCCCCAATCGGTACCGCTAAGCTTAAGGTACGAATAAAGCCATTAAAGGTTTGATTTTGCCAGCTTCCCATCGCTAAAAAGGGCGCAAACAAAAGAATCGCGATCCCTAGCATCCAGATAATGGCACGCATGCCAACGGTACGTTTTTCCAATATAAAAGAGCGAAAGCTACTGCTAAAGCCAGATTGGAAATAGTTCAAAGTGGCCCCTAATAACCCACCAATTAAAAATAGTGTTGCCGTTAGCAGGGCAGGCAGATCTAGAATTTTGTATAGAAAAAACAGAAGTAGAGGGGAGATCAGTAGCGCAATAAATAAACGCGGTTTACCTTGTAGCATGGTTTAGTTTTCCAGTGATATTAGGGGGAATCTTAGTGACAAGGTTAAGTAAATGCCAATCAGTAATAGTGATGGGTATATTTGAGCAATAGTAGGCACTTCTAAGGATGTTGTTTTCATTGCCAACAAATTTTTACATAAGTAAAAGCTTATGATTGGTTCGTGTTTTTAACTACCTTCTTAAAAATTGTTTTAGATCAAGTCTGTTTATGCAATATCACCTAACAGGGTGATGTGTTTCGATGTACTATTTTCCTAAAATGAAGTTGATAGTTAAAAGAGTTGTTTTAAGCTCTACAAAACATGAGAAGTCATTTTTATTTTGTAGCAATAAATAACTCAAATTTATGATGAAAGGGGAAACGACATGAAACTTAGAAAAAAATATTTAGTGTTGGCTATGGCGGCAACCTTTGTTGCTCCTGTAATAAATGCGGCAGATGAAGTTGTCGCTACAGATGAAGTGCAAGCAATGACACAATTGCAATTTTCGCAACGGCTAATCATGGTACGGATATTTGGTTTACAACTACGACTCAGGCGAATAATGCTACAGACACTGCTGGTAAAACCACAGGTTTGAATACTATTGCACGTTTAACTGACAATACAACCAGTACGTTAAATGGTGGTCATCCGACTGTTAAAGATGCAGATGGTGCTGCTGTAGATGGTGCAACTATTGATGGTGGTCAAACTGCCTCGACACGTGCCAATACAGGGTTAGTTGGATCAAATATTGTGATTGCTTATGAAGAGACAAAAGGCTCTGAAGAGATAGAAACAGGTAAATACGTTCGTTACCATAGCTTTAGTTACACCGAAGATCCAACTACTGTGACAGCACAGCCAGGTTGTTTAATCTCTAATCCAACAGAGAATGCACGTCGTGTACGTTTTATTCCACAAGCCACACCGGGTGACAGTGGATTACAAATGGCGATTTTCTGGAAAGAGGGACAGTATGATGCTGGTGGTCCATCTGATATTGTGACTCGTTTGTTAAGAGATGGTGTGAGTTACGACAAAATGTCACCTGCGGTAGCGGCAAACTGTGAAACTTCAGTTTATGCAGAGTCTTCGGTTTTGGTTAATGAGCCAGCTCTAAACTTAAGTAGTAATACAAAAACAGGCGGTAACTTAGAAGACACAACAGAAACCAATAATATTGAAAATGCATTGGCGCATCGTGGTGCGATTGTTGGGGATGATGTTTATATTGGGTATACTTATACCTCTGATTGGGCATTGACCACTTATACCACTTTGGATAATTATGATTTCTGGTTAAGACATTATGATGGTGCAACCGATACTTGGACAGCGCCAAAAAATATCTCTAATTTGCCAACTATGGACTTGAATGTGCGTGAGCCACGTTTTGTGAAAACACCATTCTCTGATGACCCAGCACAAAATTATAATCCAGAAGCGTTTATTATTGCTTGGGGTACACAAACCAATGTGGCATCGCATTTAGAAGACCCTTCTGATGTTGATATCTTCTATACTCGTTCTTTTGATAAAGGGGTGAATATGGAGCCAATTGTCAGAATTGATAACCCTGATTCAGCAGGTAGATTTGAGTCTCAACTACGTCCGACACCAGATGGTCAAACACTGTATGCGGTGTGGAATGAAGAGAAAGCTGATGGATCTGTTAATGCCATGTTCTCCAAAGCCGTGAACGGTGAAGTGACTGGTGAAGATCCATATGCAGCGGTATTAGCAGCCTTGAACCCAGCTGAGACTTCTTCTTCATCTTCAAGCGGTGGTTGTTCAGTGTCAGAGAATGCAAAACTTGACCCTGTGTTACCTGCATTGTTGGCATCAGCCTTAGCGTTCTTAGGATTCAGACGCTATAGAAAAAATGGTTAAAACTTGAATCGATAATCGAATCAAATTAACTTAAACTTACAAGCGCCATTTAAGTAATTAAATGGCGCTTTTTTTATGGGGTTAGCGTTATGATAGTGAACAGTGAGTAATCGTTAGAGTAGGGTATGAACCGATCATTCTGGCAAGACAATTTGGCGTTAAGTATAAAGAAGAGGTTCTGGCTGGACGTTCGTTTTTATGCCGCTTTAATTTTAGCCCCCATTGTTTTAATGTTAGGTTTTCTGCTCTATCCTGATGTGTTGCCTTCTTTAACGGTTACTTGGTCAGTTTTTTTTATCATGGTTGTTTGGCAACCGATTATAGAAGAACTGTTTTTTCGTGGTTTTCTTCACGGGCAGTTTAATCAAAACCGTTTTTTTTCAAAGTCGTTCTTTGGCTTAACGATCACAAACTTGGTGGTCAGTTCAGTATTTGTATTAGCTCATATGTTTGTTCAACCATTTGGTTGGGCGCTAGCGGTGTTTTTCCCTTCACTCATTTTTGGTTGGTTTCGTGATCAATTCGATTCCGTCTTTCCCTCCATTATTCTGCACAGTTTTTATAACGGTGTCTTTCTCCTGTTTGTCTCGTCTGTTGATTTTTAGCAAATTAATACTGGGTCGCTATAGTCTATAAGTTGTTAGTTATATAAGACCATCTTATATGGCATAAGTTTATTTTATTTAATAGTATTAAAATCTTTTGATTGTTAAATGGTAAAATTTCCCATAATATAGAGGCCGTCAAAGATAACAGCCAAATTCGAAAAGAATAAAAGGAAAGACAAGATGACAAATTCAATTAAAAATATTTTTGCTTTAGGTCTATTAACTGCTGCAATGTCAGTAAGTGCAGGTAACGGTAATCAAAATGGTGAAATGAGTACAGTAAGTACAAATGGTGCAACCACGATTAATGTTGAAGTGATTGAAACAGAAGTAGATGAAGTAGAAGTAGCGTCGCTTTCAGTAGAGGAAGAGCATGGTATCGTTTTTATGCGTGAAGAAGAGAAATTAGCACGTGATGTCTACTTAACCTTATACGAGACTTGGGGTATGGATATCTTTAAAAACATTGCAGAATCTGAACAAAGTCACATGGAAGCAATGTTAGTTTTAATTGAAAAATATGCGTTGGCTGATCCAAACATTGATGACACAGCAGGTGTTTATTCAGATTATCACTTTGCTGAAATGTATGAAGAGCTAGTACAATTAGGTTCTGAAAGTTTAGAAGCTGCTTTAAGAGTAGGTATTATCATTGAAGAACTGGATATTAAGGATATCAAAGAAATTGAGGAAGAAGTTGAAGGGAATGATGATGTTGTGATGGTCTATGAAGAGCTGTTAAAAGGGTCACGTAACCACTTAAGAGCATTCTGGGATGTGTTCTCTTCAAAAGGTTTAACTTATGAACCTCAGTTCATTTCACAAGAAGAGTTTGATGAAATTGTGAACTCTCCAATGGAAACAACTCACTTACACTAAGTTAAAGTTACATCTTTAAACGTTAAAGGGGCTATTTAGCCCCTTTTTTTGTTTTCTAAAAAGCGATGTCGGAGTATATTGAAGGCGATTTAATTAAACTTTCTAAATGGTAAGAGCCATGGCCACACTTAAACTGCGAAGTATCGCAATTGACACCTATAAAGAGAACGTTGCCTATCTGCATCGTAACTGTGAAATCTATCAATCTGAAGGCTTTCAAGCACTCAATAAAATTGAGGTTCATGCCAATGAAAATGGTCAATCGGTGGTG
>JAYENR010000074.1:0-2956 GCA_034722175.1 Pseudomonadota bacterium
AACTGCAGAAACCGTTGCATATGAGATTTTTAGAGAAATTACTCGTATGGCTCGTTCGTTTGATGCGAATCAATATCGAGTGATTGCAGCAGAATCGGTGGTCGCCCGTATTTTGGATGAAGAGTCGAGCAGTGTAGCGGAGTTGGAGCAATTTCTAGATAAAAGTGTTCGCTTTCAAGCTGAAAGTGCCTATGCGGCAGAGCAGTTTGATGTGGTTATGATGTAATGAAGTAGCAGAAGAGTGAGTTAATACCAACAATGGTCAAAAGAACGCATCAGTTAATTTGGATTGTGTTTGCGCTGTTTATAGCGTATTTGGTTTTAGTTCGTCTAGTCATAACTTGGGCTCAGTTTGCCCCCTCACAGTTTAATAGTGTGATCGAGACAATTACGGACAGTGATATCTCATTTGAAGCACTTAATATAGAGCAGAACTGGCTAGGCATTGAAGTTGAAGCGCAAGACCTACTTGTAGAGCATAACGGTTTAGAGTTTGAAGCTAAGCGTATTGCGTTTGATTTCAATCTGTTTTCCCCTTTGATGCCGCGGGCAACTTGGGGGGATTACCTGGTTTTAGAGCAACTGGCTCTGCTTGAGTACAGTTTAGAAACCGCAGAACCTGGAGCGGAGTGGCTGGTTGATAATTGGTTGACTTTGGATACTGAACAGTTCACTTCACGGCTAGATATTAGTAGGCTGTGGAAAAGAGTTGAGATTACGGATTTTTCAGCTGCAATCTATCAGGCCCCAAATACTTGGGAAATTAACGTCGATAGCTTTCAAGCCTTTAAAGGTGCGAGATGGAGTCTAGCCGCCGATTTTAATCTGCATTACGGTCAGGCTTTAAAAGGGGAGCGTTTCCAATTTAAAGCCTCAATGCTACCAGGCCTGCTTGGAAGTATTAAACAGGGTGATTTCACCATTAAGGCCTACGACTCTATCCGTTTAGAGCGTTTAGTTCAGTTGTTACCTGAGAAGTGGCATCACCTATTGCCAGCTGGTGAGTTGATTCCAAATATCAAAGGCACTCTCTCTAACTCTTTATTGTCCACTTTGAATGTCGAACTTTCATCTCCAGGCTTAGTCTGGCCGGAACCAAATGATGCTTTGCCGAAATCTATCGGGGTGCACTTAGAGTGGCAGAATCAGGCAAGAATTTATGATGGTAGTCAGACTAATTGGCAGTTTTTATTAAGTCAGATCCAGTTAGATAATCATTTTGTGCAAACGGTATCTCCGATTCAAGTTCAACTTGTTTCAAAACGTTTTTTACATATTGAAACCGAGCAATTTGATATTGCACCCTTTAAACCAATGTTTCACAGTATTTTGCGTAATGAAAATATTGCTCAGTTATTTGACGCGTCCGTTGAACTCTCAATCGATAATGTAGTGGGTGATTTAGACATAAAGCAGTTGTACTTTAAAAACCTATCTATGGATGTCTCCAAACTATCGGTCCCTGTTACTAATCTTCCCGGTATTGCGATAGAAAACCTCCATATTGAGAAATCCAATACTCATCTTGAGGTGAGTAGTCATAAGCCGATCTGGATTATGCATCCCATTATTCACCCTGTTCCTATGCGCTTTGATTTACAGTCAAACCTAGTTGCCATGTTAGATGTTCCAAGAAGTGATTGGGTGATAGAGACGTTCGATATAATTTGGGATGGTATGCCTTTGAATCTAACGGCCAATGGAAACTTCTCTGGAAAACTTAATATTGAAAGCGATATTGAGCTAAAAACAGTAGCCAAGTTAAAGCAGTATTTGCCTTATTCGATTATGTCACCAAAATTACAGGTTTGGCTAAAAACAGCGTTAGTCGATGGAAACAGTGTAAAAGGACAGTTTTACTTTAATGGTGACTTAAATGACTACCCTTTTGTGGATGGTCAGACTCGATTTGGGGGAGTGGTTCATTTAAAAGATGCATCACTCAAATTTCAACCTAATTGGCCAGCGTTAACTGGGTTTGATGCCAAGCTTGATTGGTCTCAGTATAAATTAACCATTCAGTCTGACAAAGCAGAGCTTCAGAAAGGTTTAGATGCTAGAAATCTGAGAGTCGTCATTGATGACTTAAATACCAAAAATATTGCTGTAGAATTTAATGCAGAGGCTGTTGGCGGTGGAGATGCCGCTGTAAGTTATTTAACAGAAACCCCATTACCAGGCCTGTTGGGGATAGAAAACTTATTAGCAGATAAGCAAAAACTGGAATTATCTGGCCCTGTTGCTGTCAGTCTTAAAAAGGTATGGATACCTGTATATGGATTTGAAAAACAAAAGGAAAAAGTACTTGGAAGTGTCCAGTTAAATGGAGCGAGCCTAAAGCTCTACCAATTTTTGGATTTTGAACAGGTAGTAGGGAGTGTCGACTTTACAGAAAATGGTGTTAATAGTCGGGGATTGAAAGCTTTATTTGAGAGTGGATCTGCTAGCTTTAACATCTTAACTAAAAATAATCAGGTTGCTATTTCTGGTCTAGGGAGGGTGCAGTTAAATTATCCTTCAATCGTTAAAGGATCGACAGGCTGGAATGCAACGGTACTGATCCCATTTAAGTCAGATACAAAAGAAAATATTATTATTGAAGCCAGTACTGACTCTGAAAAATTAAATTGGTTGATGCCGGCACCACTAAACAATGAAGCTTTGGTTGGAGAATCAAAAGTAAAGCTCACGATTTTGGAAGGTGGTTTGAATATAGTTGGTGTAGTAGGAGGTTTGGGTCAATTTAATGTCAATTTAAATACAGAAACTGAAAAGCCTCTTGTATCGCATGGAGCGGTTCACTTCGGTAAGGCGGAAAATAAAACGCTTCAAAATTCAAAAGGTTTGAGTGTGTCAGGGCAGTTGAAGGTTTTTGACCTTGATGCTTGGTCGCAATGGGATTTAGAAGTGCAATCTGAAGAAAGTAGTCAACCATTTTTAAGTAATATATTTTGGT
>JAYENR010000075.1:0-18171 GCA_034722175.1 Pseudomonadota bacterium
TGTAAAGAAATGTAAGCGGCTAACTGACTGTCTCGTGGCCGCTTTCATTTCTTTACAAAGTCAGGCCATTCCAAATCGTGAAACCTTAGAGGGCAATCTGTCTAACGCCACCGAAGATTTTGAAGGTTCGGACATTCCACATCCGCCACATTGGGGTGGCTATAAAGTTGTGCCTTCAAGCTTTGAGTTCTGGCAAGGCCGTCCTAGCCGTTTGCACGATCGTTTTAAGTTTAGCCAAAATCAACCTGAACAGGCCTGGTCAATTGATCGCTTGTCACCGTAAAGCATAAATGCCGTTTCCTAAACTTTCATCAAGCTGGCAGAGTGTGATTGGCCAAGAATTTGACCAGCCTTATATGCAAGAGCTGATGCAGTTCTTGCAGTCAGAACAAGATGCCGGTAAACAGATTCTACCCCCCAAAGATCATTGGTTTAATGCCTTAAACAGTACCCCCTTTGAAGGCGTTAAGGTCGTGGTTCTTGGCCAAGATCCGTATCCAACACCAGGACATGCACATGGTCTGTGCTTTTCTGTTCAGCCTGACGTAACCCCTCTGCCAAAATCTTTACTGAACATTAATAAAGAACTCTTAACCGACCTGAATATTAATAATAGTCAAAATGGTTTTTTACAGCCATGGGCTGAACAGGGTGTGTTATTGATTAACGCGGTACTTACCGTTGAAGCCGGTAAAACCAACTCCCATCAAAACAAAGGTTGGGAACAATTTACCGATGCCATTATCCAAGCGGTTAATAACCAAAAACAACATTGCGTGTTTATCTTGTGGGGCAGCTACGCCCAAAAGAAAGGTCGCTTTATTGATCGTACTAAACATTTAGTTTTAGAATCGGTCCACCCTTCTCCGCTTTCTGCTTATCGTGGATTCTTTGGTAGCCAGCCTTTCTCAAAAACCAATACCTATCTTAAAGAGCATGGTTTACAAGAAATTAATTGGCAACTACCTTCATCAGCGGCTCACACTCAAACACCAAAAGCTCAACAGAGAAGCCTGTTTTAAAACTCAGCAGGCCTCTTCCCTAAAAAATAGTCTCAATTTTAACCCTCGTATTTTTCTAAACACAACCAACCTAATCCTCACCAAAAACAAAAGAATAAGTAATTAATCTTATTAATACTGGATCATTAACCTAGTTTATAAATACATGTAATTTTTCAGCTCTTTATTCGGCATGAACCATGCTAATGTCTTTCCTATACATCTGAAAAAAAGGAAATCCAAGGTGGAGAAAGCAAACTTCTGGAGTCGAACTAAAATATCGACACTCAGTGCACTGTTGTTAGGCATGATGATTATGGCAGGCGTGTTTTTTACCGCAGCATTTTTATTTATCCAATCTAACACCGACACCATCCACCAACACTGGACAGACTATCAGCAAGCCTCCACCTCTGAACAGTCCGAACAATTAGCCGTGCTCGTAGAAGAGCAAATTAACTCGGTTAGCCAAGTCACCACCTACTTTATTATTGCCGTCCTTTTAGCGGTGACCGCCTTTGTCATTTTAATGTACGCGACCTTGATCGTTAAAATCGCCCGCCCCCTGAGCCGTATGCAACAGGGCATTACCGATATTACCAGTAGCAATGATTTCTCGACTCGTCTACCGATTAAGTTTGAAGATGAAGTAGGTCAGGTGTTACACAGCTTTAATCACTTAACTGAAAACTTAAAAACCGTTTTTGATGTGACCAATAGCAAACTGGACAAAGTGGCCATGGGACAATTTGATCAAACCATTGATGTCAATGTCAGTGGTGATTTATTACATTTTAAAGACAACGTGAACGCGTCTATTAAAAGTGTTGCACATACCATGTCATCTTTAGAAATGGTTGCAGAAGCCATTGCCCAAGGTGACTTTTCGGTACGTATGGATGAGACCATCAAAGGGGATCTCAAACAAAAGATCGATCATGCCATGTTATCAATGGATGAGATTGTCGAAAATATCAATCACGTCATGGGTGAAGTCTCTAACTGCCAGTTGAATCAACGTATTCACGTCGATGCCAATGGCCGTTTAAACGACCTTAAAACCTATGTAAACAATGCACTCGATACCTTAGAAAATGGCTTAAACGCCATTAACTCATCGATTGAACACCTTTCTGAACGGAACTTGACCTTCCAAATTAAAGAGTCCTTTTCTGGCGAGATGGAGATGGTCAAACAACAGCTAAACCACACCACCCAGCAGCTAAACAGTACACTTGATATGGTCAGCCTAACCTCACAGTCGGTTCATAATGATGTTGCATTAATTTCTGAAAGCAATCAAGACCTAGCAAAACGTTCGCAACAACAAGCGGGTTCAATTGAACAGACGGCTGCGGCAATGGAAGAGATGACCTCTGCCGTTAGTCAATCGGCAGAAAATGCCATGCGTGCCAGCCAGTTGACCAACGATACTCGCAAACTTGCAGATAAAGGTGTGGTGGTAATGAACGCCTCTGTTGAATCGATGCAACAGATTCAACAATCCAGTGTTCGCATCAGTGACATAGTGGCGTTAATTGATAGCATCGCCTTCCAAACCAACCTGCTTGCTTTAAATGCCGCGGTTGAAGCGGCGCGTGCTGGCGAACAAGGCCGGGGGTTTGCGGTCGTAGCCGGAGAAGTCCGCTCTTTAGCCCAGAAGTCATCTGATGCCGCTCAAGATATCCGTAACTTGATTGATGAAGTCGTTAACCAAGTCAACCACGGTGCCGATCAACTGAATCAAACTAATGAAACCTTTTCAGAAATTACCAACGGCATTCAAACCGTAAACAACATTGTTGAAGAGATGACCTCAACCTCTAAAGAGCAAGCTCTAGGAATTCAACAAGTCAATGAATCGATTAGCAAGTTAGATCAAGGGATTCAGCAAAATAATCTCATGGTTGAAGAGAACTCTAAACACTCTAATCAACTGCTCACCCAAGCCAACCAATTAATGGAAGAGGTACAGTTATTTAAAACCGACAGAACCTTAGCTTTACCAACCAAGTAAATAGGCTCTTTCAAAAGCAAACAGGCCTAGTGACTTCAGAAGTAACCAGGCCTTTATCCCCCCCTTGCAGGGAGTGTTCAATTTTAAATCTTAAAATTCTAACGCTGTTCTTAATAGCACTCCTAAGAAGTTAAACTCAACGAATTAAATAATCAACACGTTACACAAAGCAATATACAAGTCATGACTAATTAGGCCTTATGATTCTCTT
Source organism: Pseudomonadota bacterium (assembly GCA_034722175.1). Classification (GTDB taxonomy): domain Bacteria; phylum Pseudomonadota; class Gammaproteobacteria; order Thiomicrospirales; family Thiomicrospiraceae; genus Thiomicrorhabdus. Next base: position 3,230 of record JAYENR010000075.1, read on the forward strand.
TAACCAACTCTAAAAACTGGTCCGCTGGTAATGGCGGACTGCAATAATAACCCTGATAAACTTCACAGCCAATCTCTTTCAGGTAGCTCACTTGCTCTTGCTGTTCCACCCCTTCAGCGACCACATTAATATTTAAGTTGTGAGCCATATTAACCATAGTCTCAATGAACACGCTGCCTGAACGGTGTTGGTAGTCATCGATAAATGATTTATCGATCTTTAAGGAATTAATTGGAAACGCTTTTAAATAGGCTAAAGAGGAATAGCCAGTACCAAAATCATCCAACGAGATTGTCACCCCCAAACCTTTAACCTTTTTAAGTGTGCTCAAGCTCTGTTCAGTATCTCCCATTAATACCGATTCAGTCACTTCAATATCTAACTTCTCTAGCTTAACCTGATACTGATTAAACAACGCTTGTAATCGACTAAAGAAAGCATGCTCTTTAAACTGAACGGCCGATACATTTACTGAAATATGAAGGTCTAACTCAAAATCATCCTGCCAGCTCTTTTGCTGCTTAATCGCTTGCTCTAAAATCCAGTCACCTAAAGGTACAATCAAACCGCTCTGCTCTGCAATAGGGATAAAGTCCACAGGAGAAACAAAACCTCTTAACGGGTTATGCCAGCGAATTAAACTTTCAGCACCAATGATCTTACCCGTTTCTAATGAAACTTTAGGCTGATAATACAATTCAAACTCTTGTTTCTCGATCGCTTTCTGTAATTCATTTTCAACTGAAATTTGTTCAATAACTTTGTTATGTAAATTTTCAGTAAAGAAGTACACCTGATTTTTTCCAAGTTTTTTCGCTTCATACATGGCAATATCAGCGTGTTTCATCAACTCCTGATTACTTATTCCATCTTTTGGATAACAAGCCACCCCAATACTGGCAGACACATTAATAGGGTTCGATTCCACCGAATCAATCTCAGATATTTTGGCTAAAATTCGCCCAATAATATGCTGAACTTCAAGAGGGTTTTGATATTGATTAATAATAATGACAAACTCATCACCGCCAATTCTAGCGATAATGTCATAATCTCGCAGCAGCTCTTTCATCAGTTTTGAAACTTTTAGAATCAACTTATCGCCAATATCATGTCCCAAAGTATCATTAATGTTTTTAAAGTTATCTAGATCTAAAAACAGAAATGCAAAGACCGATTTTTTACGTTCCGACTCACTAATTAACCAGCCTAAACGCTCTTCTAATTGGTTGCGGTTTGGTAAATCACTTAAAGAGTCCGTAGTCGCAGATTTATAAAGGGCGCGACTCTCCTCCTCTAAACGTTTAAAGGTTTGCTCCATCGAACTGCGAATCGTTTCCAGCTCTTTAAGATAGAGTTTATTAGGTACTTGATGCTGATAATAGGCAAACTGCCTTAACTTCTCTAAAGGTAAAATCAAACGAACACGTAACACCCAATATAGAAGTAAAGCGATGATCAAAGTAGGTAGAACTGAAAACACAACATAACGATCAGAGATCTCGGAAAAATACTCCTCTAATGCAAAGTGATTCGGGTAAAGATAAACCGTTAAGGTCACCGCCCGATTCTGTTCGTACACCTGAACTGAATGTTCATGAACCAAAAACTTAAGAAGCTTTTTAGAATCAATATCAGCATGTTTTGAATGAGAATGCTCATGCTGTGGAGTCTTCTGAATACTTGGATTGGTTGTTAATAAAACATCATTATGATGAGCAACGATCATTGCATTAATCAGGTGATTTTGTACGACCTTGCGGTTAAACAGAGATTTAAAGTTACCAATTGCTTCTACATCATCCAATTCGGTTGCCAGCAGATAGCCCATCTCGTTTAAAGTACGATGAAACTCATCTGCAATAATGTCTGCCTTAGTTTGTTGTTCATCTAAATAATAGGCAAAAAACGAACTGTATAACCCGACCACAACAAAGACAAACAGCAGACTAAAGAATCGCTGGATCGTTAACATTTAAAGAAGGTCCTTAATTGGAAAATTGACCTGATTGATTTTTTCAATAAGTGGTCTGGGGATGGTTTCAGTCAACCACTCAATATCACCTAAACTGGCCTGAAACTCCTGATAACTCATATTTTCAAGGTACGGTTTAACCAAATCATAATAGCTTTCTGGGTCTTGCTGTAAGTCCAATAAGGCCTGGTTGATGACTTTTTTAAGCTCTAAAAAAGTCTGTAAATTATGTTTTAATTTTTTTTCTGTCACATACAACGCATCCAGAACAACAATATCCGTTACCTCTTTAGTTGAAGCCAACGTATTGAAGCCTAATTCTGATAATTCAAAGTTATATGGCACATAGGTGGTAATCAAAGCAGGAGCTTGCTGATCTTTCTGCTTAATTTGAGTCACAATTTTAAGCTGATCTTTATTGATATAGTTAAAGGTTTTACCTTCAAGCTGATGCGCTTCAATAAAGTCATGAAACACCATTGAATTGATAGAGTTTACTTCCAAATAAACATCAATGGTATCGACCGTTTCTTGTAACTGTGAGATGCTTCGATTGCCCATCACCATATCTCCACCATTTGAACGATCAAACATCAATACTGGAACCAACCTCTGATTCTGATCGTTAAGTTTTTGATATTCATACTGAGTACCAGCTAATCCATCAAACCGCCCCGTTCGATAAGTCATCATGCTTTCACCTAAAGAGACCACAGTAGAAACTTCAATATTAAGCGGCTCTAACCAACCTTTCTCTTTAGCATAAAATAGAGGTGAATAACCAATCCAGGAGTTAGCAACCAGTTTAATTGGGGCTTCCTTCTGAGCACTGCAACCAGACAAAAGAAAAACAGTCAAAAGTAAAATCGAGAATAATTTTTGCATAAATTACTTTTCTAACTCTAATAAATATTAATTGAACAATCATCATACTGTATTACCAATGAAGCCATACAGATAGAAAAATTTTTACCTAGGCTAATAAAATCTATGCCTAAAATTCAAGCTACTTCGTAAACACAAGGAGTTACGTATTTATCAATTTACGTGAGTTAAGATAATTTAATCTGAACAGGCCTAGTTAGTTTAAAAATCCATTGTGTCTTAGTTTATCTATGAAGTAAAAAGCAAAAAACCGTCAGCTCTGTTCGGTTTAGGAAATGATGAACCAATTTTTTTATAAAACTTGTTTAAACCACTCTTCAGTTTTTTGATTAATCTCTGCGGTTTTCATCTCTGAAACATCAAGCGTTTTACTGATATAGACATCAATCGTTCCGGGCTTTTTGATAAAGCTGTTTTTTGGCCAACAACTTCCCGCATTATGTGCCACTAAATACACTGGCACTTTGGCTTTAGAAGCCAGCATCGCCCCACCAATATTGATCTTTCCAAGCTCACCGGCTGGCATACGTGTCCCTTCCGGAAACACCACCACCCAGTCATCACCATGCAAACGCTCAACACCTTCCTTAACCAATTGATTTAAGGCCTGTCGGCCCGCTGAACGGTTAATGGCGATCGGGTTAAGCAGTGACATACCCCAACCAAAAAAAGGAATCTTTAATAACTCTCTTTTTAAGACATACGCATGACGTGGAAAGATCTGCTGAAATGCCAAGGTTTCCCATGCCGATTCATGACGAGATAAAATCAAGCCCGTTTGAGTAGCATCAATATTCTCAGCACCATGAACTCTATATTTAACTCCGCAAGTAATGCGTAACCAAACTAAACAAAAACGTGCCCAATAGTGCATAAAGGCGTAGCGAGTTTTAAATGAAAATGGACGAGTGAGCTGCCCCAATACTGAAAACAACACTAAGGTGACGCCTTGCCCAAGAGCAAATAACACCGAACGTAAAAACCAGATTATTTTCATTTTAAAATTGCCTCCACTGCGGCTTGTAAATTGTCATACACCGGTACGCCTTTTAAAATCGGATCGGCCGTGGCTAAGGTACGTTCACCTTTACCGGTACGTACCAGATAAGGTTGCATCCCCTTAGCTAACGCCACTTTTATATCCGCCAACGTATCCCCTACCATCGGCATACCCACTAGAGACACATTAAAACGGTTTTCAATCGCTTGCAACATACCGGTTGACGGTTTGCGACAAGGCGCATTGTCATCACCCAAATAAGGCGAAAAGTTAACCCAATCCACCTTTGCATCTCGTGATTCTAATAAACCCTGCATTTTTTGATGCATCGAACTTAACACCGCTCGCGAATAATAACCACGACGAATGCCCGATTGATTAGTTGCCACCGCGACCGTCCAGCCCGCCTGTTTTAATTTTGCAATCGCTTCGATGCTGCCTTCTAGTGGAAGCCATTCGTCAGCCGACTTAATAAAGGCATCCGAATCTTCATTAATGACACCATCTCGGTCTAACACAATGATTTTCTGTTTCACAACGCTTTCCTACCCAACCTACAAAACCTAACAGGCCTGCCTAAAACACAAATTCCCGCAAAAGCGGGAACTGACTCTTTATTCAATTAACCCATCACAGACTTAAAGACGCGAAACATCCGCCACCTGTAAGAACAACTGATAAATCTGATTTAGCAACGCCAAACGGTTTAAACGAACTGCTTCATCTTCTGCCATAACCATGACATCATCAAAGAACGTATCGACCGCACTGCGAATTCCCGCCAATGAAGCAATCGCCGCCGTATAGTCGCGTGCCGCAATCAACTCACTTGCCGATTCACGTAATGCATCTAACTCATTAAACAGAGCGGTTTCAGCCGCTTCCGAGAATAAGCTCTGATCAACCGTTTCAGGAATCTCGCCGTCTACTTTTTTCAACAAGTTGCTAATGCGCTTATTCGCAGCACTTAAGCTCACAGATGAGTCCATCGCACTGAACGCTTGTACCGCTTTAATGCGTTGAGCAAAATCAACCGGATGTGCTGGACGACAAACACGTACCGCTTCAAACTGCTCGGCACTGACACCTTGATCGGCATAATAAGCACGTAAACGACTGATGATAAAGTCGTAAATATCATTCACCAGCTCATCGGTGGTTTTGATCTCTTCATGTAGATCCAAGCTGTATTGAATCAATAGACGTAGATCAAGATCTAAGTTTTTCTCGATCATAATACGCAACAGACCCAGCGAGGCACGACGCAAAGCAAACGGGTCTTTATCGCCTGTTGGAACCTGGCCAATTCCGTAGATACCGGTGATGGTATCTAACTTGTCGGCAATCGCTAACGACTGAGCTAACGCTGAAGACGGCAGCTGATCACCAGAGAAACGTGGCTGGTATTGAGCGTCAATGGCATCCGCAACCTCCGCGGCTTCATTTTGCTGTTGTGCGTAGTAACGCCCCATTACACCTTGTAAATCTGGGAATTCACCGACCATTTCAGACAACAGATCACACTTCGACAAACGTGCCGCACGTTCACACAGTTCAGAAGCCACACCCAATGGTTTACCGACTTTAACAGTTAAGGTTTCTAAACGTTCAACCTTATCAAATAGAGTCCCTAGCTTCTGCTGGAAAACCACGGTCTTTAAACGCGGTAAAAAATCATCCAACGGCTGTTTACGATCCTGATCCCAGAAGAATTTAGCATCCGCCAAACGTGGACGAATGACACGCTCATTACCAAATTTAACCGAAGCTGGATTTGAGCTTTCGATATTAGAGATGGTAATGAACTTCGCCATCAACTTCCCGTTATTGTCCAACATGTGGAAATACTTTTGGTGTCCTGCCATTGCAGAGACCAAAGCTTCTGACGGGACAGATAAGAAGTTCTCATCAAAGTCACCCACAACCGCAACTGGCCACTCATTAAGAGCCGTCACTTCTTCTAATAAATCTTCATTAATTTCAGCAATTCCACCGTTTTCTTTGGCAGCAAATTCAACTTGCTGACGGATACTCTCCATACGCGATTCAAAGTCTGCTTCCACATAACCTTGCTGACGTAACGCACCTAAATAGTCCGCAGGTTTTTCAATCACAATATCCGCTGGCGCGTGGAAACGATGTCCACGTGTGGTATTGGATGTTTGATGTCCTAAAATGGTTGCTGGTACCACTTGTTCACCTAATAACATCAATGCCCAATGCACAGGACGCACAAACTCAACATCTGAACTTCCCCAACGCATACGTTTTGGAATCGGCAATTTCGCTAAAGAGGTGGCCACAATATCTTGCAGCAGTTCTGTCACCGACTGACCTTTCTGTTGCAGATCATAGGCCATCCAAATGCCTTTTTCGGTCTCAATTTCGATCAATTCAGACACATCAACACCACACCCACGTGCAAACCCTTGCAAGGCTTTGGTTGGGTTGCCATCGGCATCAAAACCGGCTTTTTTAGCTGGCCCTTTACGCTGTACGGTTTTATCGGCTTGCTGAGTCTGTAAGCCCTCAATCATCACCGCTAAACGACGAGGTGCCGCATAAATAAACAGTTCACCCACCTCAAGCTCTGCTTCAACCAGGCCTGTTCGGATCCCTTCGGCAAAGGCTTCACTTAATTTCTTTAGGGCTTTTGGAGGCAGCTCTTCGGTTCCGATCTCAACTAAAAAGTCTTCAGTTTGCTTTAAATCAGCCATTATTTTGCCTCCTGTTTTACAAGTGGGAAACCTAAGGCTTCACGACCTTCATAATATGATTCGGCAATCTGTTTTGCCATAGTACGAACACGTCCAATGTAACGTGCACGTTCAGTTACTGAAATAGCATGACGTGCATCTAACATATTAAATGCATGAGAAGCTTTTAAGACTTGCTCATAAGCCGGCAAAGGCAGTTTGTCTTCAACCAACCTGCCAAAAATCTGTTCACACTCATCAAAAGTTCTAAATAGAATGTCGGTATCGGCTTTTTCAAAGTTATAGGTCGACATCTCAACTTCGTTTTGGTGGAATACATCGCCGTAGGTCACTTTTCCGTCTGGGCCGTCCACCCAAACCAAATCGTAAACCGAGTCTACACCTTGAAGGTACATCGCTATACGCTCTAGACCGTAAGTGATTTCACCGGTAACTGGACGACACTCTAAACCACCCACTTGCTGGAAGTAGGTGAACTGAGTCACTTCCATGCCATTCATCCAAACTTCCCAGCCTAGACCCCAAGCACCCAAAGTAGGGGATTCCCAGTTATCTTCCACAAAACGTAAGTCGTGCTCTAATGGGTCAACGCCCATACGTTTCAAAGACTCTAAATACAGCTCCTGAATATTGTCTGGAGATGGCTTTAACATCACTTGAAACTGATAGTAGTGCTGTAAGCGGTTTGGGTTTTCACCGTAACGACCATCGGTTGGACGACGACATGGCTGGACATAGGCTGCACGCCATGGCTCTGGACCAATGGATCTTAGGAATGTCGCTGGGTGGAAAGTCCCTGCACCCATCTCATTATCGTAAGGTTGCATTACCACACAGCCCTGCTCAGCCCAGAAAGCTTGCAAAGTCTGAATTAATCCCTGAAAGGTACGAATATCCGTTGCCGCTGAAGACACAATCAAAACCTCTAATACTTTTTAAAACCGCAATACGATCTCAGTAAAATCTCGATAGATAAATGAACAAATTCACTTACCGCTATAAAATCCGCTAATTATAACGTGTTTATCAGTACTTTAGGGAAGTTAGCACTTTCAAACTTAAAAGTTTTTTTGGGGTTTTAAAGTTTTCACCTTAGCTCAAAATTGTTCTTAAAATTTGCACGGTTAAAGCCCTTACAGCGGGTCGCAGAGCAAATAAATCATGCTATAATCGCTAATAACTTTAAGCAGGCCTGATGGGTTTAAACGCTCTTATTCTCAGTAAGATTAAAACAGAGATGATCTGAAAACATGAAAAACACAGCTAAAACAATTCTATCTAACTCTAAGTTTGCTTGGTTTACTGCATTGAGTGCGATGATATTAAGCCTAAGCTTACTTGTACCCGCCTCTTCAGCAGCTAACCTACCAGCCGAACGCACTAGCCTACCCCTACCTGCTTTAAACCAAAGTACCCCAGCCGAAGCGATTGAAAACATAGACTCTTTTTCAGAACAAGAGTGGCAAAAACATACGGTTAAAATCCCTAAAAATGGATCATTGGGAACGGCCCTAAACAGCCTCAATATCTCAGCAGGCACCACTTACAAAATCGGCAAGCTTGAAAATAGCCGCGTTTTAACGAATCTGCGTGTTGGCGATACCTTAACCATTTGGGTGGATAAACACGAAAAATTACAAAAAATTCTCTACCCAAAATCTAAAACCTTACGTTACGAACTGCACAAAGATAACGACCAGTACCAAATTAAAACCATTGAAGAACAGGTGGACATTCGTACCGAAGTGGCTTCGGGAACCATTGATAGCTCGTTTTATCTGGCAGGACAAAAAGCCGGACTGAGTGCCAAAACGATTATGAACCTAGCGGATTTGTATGCTTGGGAGATCGACTTTATTCGTGAGTTACGCAAAGGTGACACTTTCAAGGTGATTTACCAAGCTAAGTACCTGAATAACGAATACATTGGGGATGGCGACATTGTGGCCGCACAGATTACCACCAATAAACAGAGCGAAACCCACAATGCATTCTTATTGAAAGACGACAAAGGCGAAAAAATTGGCTACTTTGACGACAAAGGCAAAAACCTCAAGAAAGCCTTTTTGAAGAACCCGGTTGATGTGGTGCGCATCACCTCAAGGTTTAATCCAAAACGCTTCCACCCTATTCTGAAAAAAGTGCGCTCCCATCGTGGGGTCGATTACGGCGGACCGACCGGCACCCCGATTCGCGTTACCGGTAACGGAAAAATCATTTTTCGTGGTTGGGGCAAAGGCTATGGGAGATACATTAAAGTTCAACACGCCGGCAAATACATGACGGTATATGGCCATATGTCTAAGTTTGGTAAATACAAAAAAGGCCAATACGTCAAACAAGGCCAAGTCATTGGCTATATCGGTTCAACAGGTTACGCGACTGGCCCGCATTTACACTATGAATTCCGCATTAATGGTGTCCATAAAGACCCGCTTAAAATGAAGTTTCCAGCGGCAAGTCCAGTGCCTAAAGACTATAAAACCGCTTTCAAAAACCAAAGCAACTTAATGCTAAGTCAACTTGAACGCTATACGCCAGACTTGCAAATGGCAAGTTTTGAATAGATGAACCAAGCCTCTGCAACGCCGCGCTACTTTATCGGACTCATGTCTGGTACCAGTGTGGATGGTGTGGATGCCGCTTTGATTGATTGTAGTCAGAACCAAATTAAGCTGATCGACTTTATTGACCACCCCCTACCCGCATCTCTCACAACTGACCTTATCGCGCTCAACCAAACTCAAGAACTTAACCTCAACACGCTGTGCGAACTGGAACACCAAGTTGCACAACAGTTTATTCAGGCCACTCAAACCTTATTAAATAAAACCCAACTGTCAGCAAAAGACATTACCGCCATTGGTAGCCACGGCCAAACTATCTTTCACGCTCCGAACATTCCCATGAGTTTACAAATAGGCCACCCCGCCTTTATCGCTAAACAAACGGGCATTGATACCGTTGCAGACTTTAGGATCGATGATTTAGCAGTGGGTGGACAAGGTGCGCCATTAGCTCCGAGCTTCCACCAGCAACTGTTTACTGGAAGTGATGTAACCTACGTAATCAATATTGGTGGCATTGCTAATGTCAGCTATCTCAATAAACAAACCAATGAGTTATTCGGTTTTGATACTGGGCCAGGCAATGGCTTAATGGACGAGATCTGTCAACAAGCGTTTGGGCAGGCATATGATAAAAATGGTGAAATTGCCGCTTCTGGATCTATCCACCAAGCTTTGTTAAAGCAGTTATTAGCTCACCCCTATTTTGCTCAATCTTTCCCTAAAAGTACGGGAAGAGAGACCTTTAATCAAGAGTGGTTAAAGCAACAACTGGATTCGATTCCACAGAAAATATCTGCCAGCGACCTAATGGCAACCTTATGCGAACTGACAGCTCGAAGCATTCAAGTGAGCATTCAGAAACTTGCTGAACAATTAAACGCACCTGCTGGGCAGGTTTGGATTGTTGGCGGTGGCGCTTACAACTCTTTTTTGATTCAGCGTATTCAGCAGGCTCTACCCAACTATAAAGTACAGAGCAGTAGCGAGGCAGATATTAACCCCAATGCCATTGAAGCGATGATGTGTGGCTGGCTAGCACAACAACGAATCGATAACCTGCCCATCCCTTTAACCAGCATTACCGGTTCTACACGCAATGTCACCTTAGGTGGACTTTGGTTAGCTAACTAAGTAGTTTAAAACCATTTATTAAAGCTTAAAAACATAAAAAGCCCCGATTGAACAGGCCTGTTCAATCGGGGCTTTTTGCATAAGCGTGCTTTGAACGTTTTAACCTTGAGGACGAGTTGAAGACTCTTCAGCACGCTGTTCCATTGGAAGATAACACGAGTTGCCCGCACCGGTATAGATCTGAGTAGGACGGAATATTTTATTAACCTGTAACTGTTCACGCCAATGCGCCATCCAACCTGCTGAACGGGCTACCGCAAAAATTGGCGTGAACAGGCCTGCATCAAAGCCCATCTCTTTGTATAAGATACCGGAGTAGAAATCAACATTCGGGTAAACCCCTTTATGACCCAGCAACTCTTCACAGATTTTTTCAACTTCCATTGCCGTTGCAAATGCCTGACTTAACTCACCTGCATCAGACTTCTGACCCAATAATTCAGAAGACAATTTTTGTAAAATGTTAGCGCGCGGATCTTTAGTCTTATATTCACGATGCCCCATTCCCCAGATCACTTTTTTCTGAGCTAAACGGTCTTCAATATAAGCACGTGCATTTTCAGGACTGCCAATCTCATCCAACATCTCAATGACTTTTTGGTTAGCACCGCCGTGTAATGGTCCAGACAGAGAAGCGATGGCCGAAGAGATAACCGAACATGGATTTGCCAATGTAGAACCGGTCACCATCGTCGTAAAGGTCGAAGCATTAATGGTATGTTCCGCATGTAGAATCAGACACGCATCCAATAAACGTGCCCAAGCGGCATCAGGTTCTTTACCTGTTACCATATATAAAAAGTTCTCTGCATAGGTCAAGTCGGTACGCGGTTCAATCGGGTCATAACCATTACGCATATGCTCCCAACTCGCCACCAAGGTTGCCATGTGAGCGATGATCTTAACGGTTACATCATTGATATAAGCTTGGTTCTCGGTTGCCCCTTTCATGTACTCAGTGCTTGGATAGAAGCTAGCCAGGCTCGCAACAACAATTTGTAACATGTGCATTGGGTGAGTCGTTGAAGGCAAATTCTTCATAATTTCACGAATATTGAACTTAACGCGACGGTTATTACGCAACTGCTCATCAAACGAGGCCAGTTCATTTTTAGTCGGCAACTCTCCAAACAATAACAGCAGAGTGGTTTCTTCAAATGAAGATTTCTCTGCCAACTCCATAATATCGTAGCCACGATAGGTCAAAATCCCTTTCTGGCCGTCAATAAATGAAATTTGTGATTCCGTTGCTGGAACCCCTGCTAAACCTGGAATATATTGCATACTATTTCCTGAAATAATGTCTTTCTACAAGGTGTACTCAAACTACTTTGTACAAAAAATCGTTTTAAAGCTTAAAAAAACAAACCTCCCCCACACAAAGGCGGGGAAGGCTTTTTATAGAATATTTATCTAGAAAGTGGCGAAGACTAAACGCTAAATGAAGATCCACAACCACAGGTTGTTGTCGCATTTGGGTTCTCAATGACAAATCTAGCACCCTGCAAATCTTCTAAATAATCAATTTTAGCTCCCACTAAATATTGAAAGCTCATTGGATCAACCAATAGCGTGACCCCCTCTTTAGTGACCACAGTATCGTCATCGGCCTGATCTTCATCAAAGGTAAAGCCATACGAAAAACCTGAACAACCGCCACCAGTAATATACACACGTAGCTTTAAGTTAGGGTTTTGCTCTTCTTCAATTAAGCCACTAACTTTCGCTGCTGCAGCTTCTGTAAAATCTAATGGCGTTGGGGCTTCAGACATTCTCTGTTCTCTCTATCATTATGAACTCACTCCTACAACCAGTTTCCTTATGATTGATAAGGGAATGATTCATGCGTAAAAAAGTATTATACCAAAAAGACCTACTGTTTTTGTAGGGGACTCAGCTTTTGATAAACCCCACTAAAAGTAGATTACTTTATGGCAGCAATGCAACCTGCTGTAACCCGCTACTTTCTTCTAAATCAAATAGAATATTCATATTCTGAACCGCTTGACCCGCCGCACCTTTCACCAAGTTATCGATCACGGATGTCACTACAACTTTTGAGCCACCTTGAGGTCGAAATACTGACATACGACACATATTTGAACCTTTTGTCATACGGGTTTCAGGGAAGCTTCCTGCTGGCATCACATCCACAAAAAATTCATTCTGATATGTTTCTTCATACAGTGCCTGTAACTGTTCTTGGCTCACGTCCTCTTTTAAGGTTGCGTAGATAGTTGACTCCATACCACGTACCATTGGAACCAAGTGCGGAACAAAGGTTAAATCAACCTCTTGACCTGTTAAGTCGTTAATCTTATCGGTCATCTCTGGCAAGTGGCGGTGCCCACCGACGCCATAAGCTTTAAAACTTTCGCTCATCTCCGCACCTAACATCGCCACATTAGCCCCTTTACCCGCACCACTCACACCCGATTTACCATCGGCAACAATGCCTTTTAACTCAATCAGGTTCGCTTCAAGTAAAGGCTTTAACCCTAACAAAATGGTGGTTGGATAACAGCCTGGGTTGGCAATAATATTGGCTTGTTTTACCTGCTCGCGATACAGCTCTGGCATTCCATAAGCTACCTGCTCCATCATCTCTGGACAGCTATGCTCAAAGCCGTACCATTTTGCCCACGTCTCTAAATCATTAATACGGAAGTCCGCCGCCAAATCAATCACCTTAACGCCCGCTGCGGTTAAGTCGGGTGCCATACTCATCGCCACACCATGCGGAGTTGCAAAAAACACCACATCACAGGCTTTCAGAACATCGACACTCGGCTCAGAAAATGCTAAATCGTAAAAACCGCGTAAGTTGGGATACATGTCTTCGACTTTCACACCCGATTCACTTCGTGACGTAATCGCAACGACTTCAGTATGTGGGTGATTTGCTAACAACCTTAGCAGTTCAACACCGGTATACCCTGTACCACCTACAATTCCAACTTGGACTTTTTTCATCGGCTTTCCCGTTTTAGCTTATTTTTATTTATTGAATTCGTTATTTTAATCGGGCAGAGCGACGAGGTCTATTTTTGTAAGGACTTTTATTGATTTAAATTGCAATTGATCAGGCCTGGTCAGTTTTGAAATGAATGCTTAAGGTGAATAAAAGAGCTTAAAGTCCTTACTACAAAACCGCAATCAAACGCTTTGAGGCTGTTACAAATCCTTAACACTCAACGCTTGATTGATTGAAAGTTAAACCGAAGCCGCTTTAGTACGCTGCTTCATTCGATACATTTTTTCATCTGCTTGTTTTAACAAACTATCAATCGAATCTTCAGAAGAGGTCAACACTACTGAACCAATGCTTGGGGGGACTGAAAACGAAATATTTTGAATCAAATAGTCAACCCCTAAACGTTCAGCACAGCGTTGTTCAGTTTCTAATAAGTGTTTTTCGGCTTCAGCCTCTGTTTTTCCAATCCCATTAATTAACACCACAAACTCATCACCACCCACTCTCGCGACCACGTCCCCTTCTCGACTACAGGATAGGAGGCGTTGTGAAACCAACTTTAAAAGCTCGTCTCCCATCTCATGCCCATATTCGTCATTAACGTGTTTAAACTGATTTAAATCCATATATAACAGACCAGAGTAATCACCTCTTTCTCTTCTACGAGAGCGACTGTGATCAAAGGCTTGATATAACAGACGGCGATTAGCTAGATTGGTTAATGCATCATGTGAAGACAAGTGATGAAGATGCTTCATAAACCGCTCCTTCCTATGCTCTTCATATAATCCAAACACGAATAACGCCACCCAAAAGAATAAAAAGCCTAGGAACATACTGAGTGCATCAAAGAAACTATTACGAACAAAGGTTTCTCTTATCTTTGCTTTTGGTACGATTGCAACTTCCCAACGAGTATTGTTGACAGCTTGTTTGATTACAATTGCTGACAACTCATCCTCAGTTAAATGAATATCACGTTCTAAAACATTACGCACCCCATTTTGAGCCACTTCAATCAATCCAGGTTCATCTTCACGCAATAGGTAAATATCATGTTCAATAAAGGCCTTACGATTGATCGCATCCTGTAACAACTCAGCTTTAAAACTCATCAAAAACACCACCGTTTCACCCAGTGCATACGTCGGAAACATCATATCAAAATGATAAGCCTCCTCTTTAGGGTGAATCCAAGGCCGATAATCATGCGCAGGATGTTTTTGCTTGAGCTTATCTGCCGCAGAAATTAAATCGGCTCGGCAGATGTCGCCAAGAAACAGATCAATATCTCCGCCCATAATATCACCGTGTTCATCAGCAATACTAAAGGCGTACATTTCAGGAAAGTAATGTTTTAAACGTATCTGAAGCTCTTGTTGCAACTCGTCAACATTACGAAATTGTTGGAAGTTTTTTAAAAAGAAATCATCTAGAGAAATGGCAATCATGCAATTGCGAATAGAGGCAATCAACTCTTCCACTTCGGAAGAGGCAACCTCAGCCTGCTTTTGCATCATTTGATTCTGATACTCATCAAACTGCTGAATTTGTGAGTGCACACGCCAAGAAAATAACGCCAGCACGGATATTAGGATCAGCACCATGGTCATGGAAAATAAGACATTGAGTTTTTTGAAGCTCAAAGATTCCATTCTGCATGCCTTTGTTTATTAAGGATTAAATCAGC
>JAYENR010000076.1:0-2931 GCA_034722175.1 Pseudomonadota bacterium
ATATTTTTTTTGTCCTTTAAACCTCTCAACATCTCGGTTAAATTTTTCTTCCAAATTCTCAGTCGCTGAAAACTCTAGATAGACACTTTTAACCAGCTTATCGTTTTCAATCCAGTCCGTAATAATTGCTCTTAGCTCAAATTTATCTTCGGGGTAATTATTGAAGTTTTTGTAACGCTGCAATTGAGAGTACAAACGTTCTGTTAGGGTATCGAGAGTTTTCTCCAGACTTGGCCACCCTAGCCTCGTTGATGGATTTTTTAACTGTAATAGTAAAAATGGAATCAGCGAGTTGTAAGCTTCTTTAGAGCGCGTTTTCGTTTTTTTAAAACTATTTCGACCATCTTTATTGGAAAAGGCAAACACCCTTATTGCAGTAAAATATGCATACAACTCTCGAGCTTTAAGCAAACTCATCCAAGCCATATCAGCAAAGCCATGCTTGTGTGAGTAATATGCATAAATCGACATACTAAGAGAATAATTCAAATATTTAGTCGCGTTTTCAACCTCATTACCAAAATACTTCATATTCTCTGAATCATCTAGATACTGTGGCGTTGGCAGCTGGAAATTGTTAATAAAATACTTGGCTTTTTCAGGTGCGAAACGCAAAAAACTTGCTTTAAAACTCAGGTCTTCCATTTCATCAAAGATGTTTTGCCAACATAGCCTATATTCTCTTACGAGAAGCATTAGATCTTTTTTATCTTGGTTTTTCTCTGTCAAGCCATGAAAACTATCTACAAGAGCAAACTTATAAAACAAATGCAAAAGAGCGTCTTCAAAAGAATCTGCAAAACCTTCATTTAATATTTTAGGATTTAATTCTTCTTCTCTTCTTAATGACTCTGAAGCCTTAAATTCAACCAGATCAATCATGAATAACCTGAGTCTTTCATCCATCATACTTACTCCGGCGCCCCATCAATAAATGTCTTAATGTAATCCAACATCTTATCCAAAACTCTCGGTGAAAAGGTAGCTTGAGATGAGTTTTTGAACTTTTTCTTGATCTAGATTTTCTTCTTCACAAAGTTTTTTGTTCTCTGTTCTTTTTAGATGGTGTAATTGTGCGTAATAGTAGCACAACAGGAAAACAAAAAACTACAGAAGTTGTTTATGCCTTACCTGTCTCACGTGAGGTTAGTTATTCTCTATTTATTGTTTTTGAACCAGTTGATGTGTATCAGTACTTTTTCCCTAGAGAAAAATAGCAAAAACGCTTAAAACAACAAAGTCAAAACAGACAAAACATAATCAAATAAGTCGCCATTTTTCTTGCTATTTTAGAGTACAAGCATCAACAATAAATATTGTTCTCAATGGCAGTATAAATTAGGTTGATAGCTAAATTTATCCAACCAATTATTCTGCACTACCAGTAACTTCTTACTTAACGAGGTTGGTAACCTTTAGATAACGCAGATTCGGATAATAAGTGCAATCTAGGAAAGAGAAGCCAGTTGAGCTAAACTCAAACGTTTTTCTTGATCCATCACAAGCCCTTCACCCCATTTTCAAAAGCTCTTTCATAGTTTGAAAAGCACCTTAGTACTTCCCCGCTTACTCACGTTATCTCTTTGACTTTAGTGATTAATAATATAAATCTTCCTCCACTACTTTCTTCATTTCACAGAATCGTTTATCTCTAGTTCCATCTCGCCCATCCAGAGTTCAAAAGGTTAATTATTCACAAAGGCAATACCAGACTTTAGCGCTTAGAACGACCAGCTAATTAATCAGCAACTCAAATCGTTCAAGATGGCAATCTCTCTTTATTACCATATTTGCATCATTCAGAACTAAATTTCACCTAACCCAAATTGCAGCTCCTACCAGCTTGATTAACTGCTTTTAGTTTAAGCGCATCTTTACACGCCAAGCAATGGGCTTTTCGAAACTGAAATGAAAAAACACGAGATGGGACAAATATTTTTTCTGACCTGTGACACTTATAAACTAAATCTATAGTGGTTAATTAATAAATCCTATGAATCAAAATAATAACAACTGAAACCGAATGAAAAGACATGACTCAAAATGACTCAAAAAACTAATTATATCAATACTTTATAAATAAACTACCATTTAAACTATTCGCATATAGCGATTTTTTTCATTTGTTATTTTAAAGAGGATAGTTAGTTATGACACATAACAATATGATTGTAATCAACCAAGAAACTGGAGAAATCATCCAGAATATGAAACCTTCACCCATTAAACCGCCAGAAGCACCAAGGCTTCCGGCAGCCTTTAACAAGGGAAAATCTGGTCAACAGTTACTTACACTATTAGATGCCTTTTCCCACCCTTGGCAATATTCGTTGGATGTTTATTTAGGTGAAAATGAATATGGCGTGAAATACTGCAACATCAACAACAAATTTTTACTTATCGATAGCATTGAATTTAAAGACCAGATCATCCATTTGGCAACGACATATCTTGGTTTTTCAGAACTCAGTAATACAGCACTAAACAACTTTATTACTGTCTTGAGAACCGATGAGAGCTTCTGGAATAAAGATGCCGTAAACTCCTCAACCCCTTCAATCAGGATAACCAATCAAGGCAGTCGAAATTCTTTCTATGCATTGACTCCAGAAAACTTTATTCCATTATCTCGCTCAAACTTTATTCAGCCATCAACCATAGGGCTACTAAATCCTAAGCAGGCTTTATGGCATTTTAACTCTTATCCTTGGGACTTCTTTAGTGACCAGAATCTAAATGCAATGCGCCAGTATCCGGTTGACTATAACAGTAGTTTGTCTGAGCTCTTACGGCAACTGCAAATACCAGAACAGCTGGCACTTCTTATGACTGCCACACTCATTCACAGCCTTATTTCAGATAGCGACCACTTGCTATTGGAAATTACTGGAGATTCAGAAACTCACTGCTCAATGGTTTTTTCGAACCTCA
>JAYENR010000077.1:0-18134 GCA_034722175.1 Pseudomonadota bacterium
GACTCAAGCCTACGTAGGCTTGAGTCAGGTTCTTAATATCGGCAATAATCATCTCTGCGATTTGGATTGTCTGCTCAGAGGTGGTCTCTAAACGATTATCAATAAATTCAAGACAAGTTTGTAGCTTTTGCTGAGTGTTCATTTCGGCCATGGTATGCTCCTTAAAATAGAATGAGGGCAGACGTCATTATTTTGACATTTTTACCCTAGCTGCTTAATCTTCAACCGTTCTATATCAAGGGATGTGCCAACTTGCTTGGTTGTATTGAATAGTTAATTAAGTTATTGAATTTGCTGAATATGTCTAAATTACTGAAAGATGAGATCGACCCAGAAAGTATCAAAAAACTGGCACTTTTAATTAAAAACCGATATCCAGATTTTAATGTAATTGAATTTGAAGCCTCTGTTTTTAATCAAAACTGGGCTGGCCTGGGTTTAAAACAGAGGATTAGACAGCTGAGTATTGGGTTAAAAAACGGGCTTGATACAGATTACCCGCAAAGTCTAAAAGTACTTGAATCGGTCTCTGTTGAGTTTTCAGGTCTGTTTCATTTTGTGTTTGCAGATTATGTAGAGTGTTTCGGTTTAAAATTTTATGACGAGTCGATTGAAGCTTTGACTCTGTTTACCGAAAATAGTACCGCAGAGTTTGCTATTCGCATTTTTTTAGAGAGTCAGCCAGAAAAAACCAAAACTCAAATGGTGAAATGGTCTGTAAGTGAAAATGAACATTTACGCCGTTTAGCCAGTGAAGGTGTGCGCCCTAAGCTTCCATGGGCAAAACATCTTCCATGGATTGCAGACAGGCCTGATTGGATTAAACCGATTATAGAAAACTTAAAATCTGATGACAGCCTGTATGTGAGAAAAAGTGTCGCTAATCTACTAAATGACCTTTCAAAATCACAAGCTGTTTGGATGATGGACTTATGTGAGTCTTGGAAACAAGATCAACAGGCTAGCCCTGAAACGTTGTGGATCATAAAACACGCCTTACGTACCTTATTAAAGCAGGGTAATCCAAGAGCTTTATCTTTGATAGGGTACGGAGATATTGAGCATATAATCTTAGAAAACTGGCACAGTGATCAAGCAGTAGCAATTGGAAAAAAACTTAATTGGTCTTTTAATCTGTCTTCCAAATCACAGCTTGGATTGCTTAGACTGGAATATGCGATTAGCTTTTTAAGAAAGCGCCAACATCCATATCGAAAAGTCTTTAAAATAGCCGAGTCTGAATACCAAGAGAGCAATAAAGAGTTCACTAAACAGCACAATTTTAAGGTGATAAGCACTAGAAAGTATGTTGTAGGTCAGCATAAACTAGAACTGATTGTGAATGGAAAAGTCATACAGACCTGTTCATTTGAATTAATTGAATAGAACTAAAAAAATAATAAAAACAATGGATTGTCATTGATACCTATAATTTTTCAAAACAACGATTTTATTGTTGTCAATAAACCTGAAGGCTTGAATTTTCACTCTGAAGACTCAGCAGGCCTGGTGGTGTTGGTTCAACAACAGTTAAAAGTTGAGCAACTCTATCCGGTGCATCGCTTAGATAAAATGACGTCTGGTTTAGTGATTTTTGCTCTTAATAAAATCACCGCACAAGGGTTTCAAAAGCTGTTTGAATCACGCCAAGTTGAAAAGTTTTATCTGGCGATTTCAGATCAAAAACCTAAAAAGAAACAGGGTTGGATAAAAGGTGATATGTTGCCGGCACGTCGTGGCAGTTGGATGTTAACTAAAACTAAAAACAATCCGGCGATTACCCAGTTTGTCAGTGTCTTGATTCAACCAGGGGAGCGGTTGTTTTTATTAAAGCCGACTACTGGAAAAACGCACCAATTGCGTGTAGCGATGAAGAGTTTATCAGCCCCGATTTGTGGTGACTTGCGATATGGCGACAGTGAAAAAGCCAAATTGGAAGATCGCGGTTATTTACACGCTTATGCGATGTCGTTTGAATTAAATGGCGAAGGTTTTGAGTTTGTCTGCGCGCCACATTCTGGAAAAAGATTTGTAGAACCTAAAACCCAAATATTGATAGAGGCCTGGTCAAAACCTTGGAAAGTGTTTAAAACCAAATAATCAAGTGCACAAATAAAACACCGTAAAACCATTAATAGATTGAGTAGAGAGATGGAACAAGTAAAAGCCCCATTTTGGGAAACCAAAACCTTAGAAGAGATGACTCAGTCAGAGTGGGAATCGCTCTGTGATGGTTGTGCGTTGTGTTGCCTGACTAAATTACAAGACGATGATACCGATGAAATTGTCTATACCTCAGTGGTGTGTCGTTATTCTAATACCCAAACGGGGGAGTGTCGCGATTACGCAAACCGTTCTGTGAATGTGCCAACTTGTGTTCAGCTAACCCGTGAGCTTGTCGCAGAGTTTGATTGGTTACCTGATAGCTGTGCTTATAGAATGATCTATCGAGGCCAACCTTTGGCAGAGTGGCACCCGTTAATAACAGGGGAACGCGCTTCAGTTAAGCAGGCTGGAATTGGGATTGCAGCGATTCCCGTGGTAGTGGATAACGGTGATCTGGATTATGAAGATTATCTAATGGAAAAGCCGTAGTTTATAAGCTAGAGTAGTTGGTAAATATCCGCAGTTTAGCGGCAATATAGTTACTTTTTTAAGTGAGGCACTTATGCAACAAACAACTTCTTGGTTGAATCTACCCAGCCTGTCTTTATCGATGAAAGCTCTGTTTACCGGTTATATTCTAGTGGCAGGGTTAGGACTTATTATGGCCGGCGCTCAAATCATGTTCACACACGGTATGGCAGATGGCAAATTTGGTCTGTCGGTTGATGACATTGTTTATAGCTATTATGGTAATCGTGAAGGTTCTAAATTAGAAGCGAAACTAAATGGCTCTATGCAAGATAAGGCGACACCTGAAGAGAATTTAATCATGATTCAGTGGGCCAGAGACGGGGCGTCTGAATCGGAGTGGCAGCCGACTATTAAACCGATTGTAGAGGCCAAATGTGCCATGTGCCATGCCAATATGCCTAGCTTGCCCAATTTATCTAACTATGAAAATATGAAACAAATTGCAGCGGTGGATCATGGAGCTGAAATTGAGTCTTTAACACGTGTCTCACATATTCACCTGTTTGGTATCGCTTTTATCTTCTTTTTTATCGGCTTGATTTTCTCTTTAGCGGTTGGTTTTAATAAATGGCTTAAAGCGTTATTAATATTTACACCATTTGCCTTTTTGATTTTAGACATTGCTGCATGGTGGTTAACTAAGTTGCATCCAGGGTTTGCCTATATGGTTATGGCAGGTGGTTTTGGTTACAGTGTGGCGGCCGGGATTATGATGTTTAGCTCTTTATATCAAATGTGGATTATGCCTTTAAGAGGGCAGTCTTCTAATGAAAACACATGGCAGGAAGCGAATCATTAATTCAAATGCATCTCATTAAGTAATCATCCCTTCCCCATCAGTAGGCCTGCATCTAACCAGGTCTGTTTACTTATTCAGTTATCTCAACTCCTCTTAAAAAGATGACTGAGATCAAGATTATTGATGAATGCCCTTATTTTTTTTAAGTCTAATATATACTGAATCGATTTTATTTTAACATCGTCGTTAAAATGGCTTTGCCTATCTAAGTAATGGAATACTTAATGAAGACAAGTTTGCAAGAAGCAATTAATTTTGATCAGTTCCCTTTTGTGGTTTGGTCTTTAGATGCCCATTTGGAAGGTGAAAAGATTGTCTTTGGCAATATTCACTACATAAACGACAGTGTCAAATCAATTACCGGATGGTCAAATGAGCAGATAAATCAGGATCCAGACTGGTGGCTCAATCATGTACACCCTGACGATGTGGACTTCGTTCTAAAGCAAACCCGTTTACTTTTCAAACAACCTTCCATTCAATTCGAATACCGTTTTCAAAATGCGAGTGGCGATTATATTTGGTGTCGTGATGATGTCTATGTGGTCGAACGTACTGATAAATATTTCAAAGTCTTTGGAACGAGCAAAGAGGTCACCGACCTTAAGGCTTTACAATCCAAAAATAGTGAGTTAGACCGTTTATTCAATAATGTTATCAAAGAAGTTCCAGTTGGTTTATTGATATTCAAAGACAAAATTCTTCATGCCAATCCTGCGTTTGAAAAATTATCTGGCTATTCAGAACAGGAGTTACTGGAGTTGCCTGTTTGGTCACTGCTTGAACCAGATTTACAACCCTTGTTTAAACAGAAGTCTCTGCAACGACTAAATAAGTGGTTGCCACCAAGTCATTACACTGATATTCCATGTCATACAAAAGATAGCACTCTTAGACATGTTGAGTTACATGTATCGAGCATTGAAATTGACGGTGAGCCCGCTGGCGTACTTGTGGTGACCGATAAAACTGAAAACCTAAAGCTGCAAAAGTCGTTAAAACTGCAATCTGAAATTCTGGATAATATTTATGATTCCATTGTGGTGTTTAAGGTGGCTGATAAAAAAATTATCTACACCAATCATATTGCTTATCAAAACTTAGGATATGAAAAAAATGAATTGATTGGTTCAAAGTGGAAAACCATTATTGCCCCACACTGCTGGTCAGATAAAAAATCTCAAATTGCGCTGTCTTTAGAAGTTAATAAGACATGCACTGTTGAGCTTGAGCAGAGAACCAAGCAGGGTAAATTAATTTTAGTTGAGTCCAATATCAAAGTGCACGATTGGAATGGTCAGGATATTGCCGTTTGTGTTGCTCGTGATATTTCTCAACGTAAATTACATGAGAAAAAAATAGAGTTTTCAAACGAGCTTTATAATTTACACTCTGGTATTAATCAGCTACTGACTAAAGTAACGGATCGAGAAGAGTTGTGCAGAAAACTATCAGACATTATTGTTGAGAACTCTAGCATTGATGCCGCTTGGACAGGCCTGGTTGATCACGAAGAGAAACTATTAACCGTTAAACACGCTGCCGGCTCGGTTTCTTCTAGATTTAAAGGCACAGTACTGCCGTTAATCTATGGTCAGAAAAACGTGGATGGAATGGAGCCAAGCGGGATGGTGAATGCCGTCTTAAATAATGACATTGTCTATACAGATAAAAATGATTGTTTACTCCAGTCACTTTCTGAACTCGATTTAAACTACTGTGTATCTATTCCACTGCGTCAGTTAGATAAGGTTGTCGGTGTTTTAACTTTATGCTCTTCTCAGAAAAGGTTTAACA
Organism: Pseudomonadota bacterium; assembly: GCA_034722175.1. Lineage (GTDB taxonomy): Bacteria > Pseudomonadota > Gammaproteobacteria > Thiomicrospirales > Thiomicrospiraceae > Thiomicrorhabdus. The sequence goes on from JAYENR010000077.1 coordinate 5,234, forward strand.
GCCCTCAAGAGCGGGCGTTACATCAAGACATTGCTCAAGATGTGCATTTTATGTTGAACCGTTTTTCTGAACAGATGGAGAGCCAGCTGTTTTTTGAAAGTGTTAAACAAAGCCCTAACTGGATGTTGATTTGTGATCACAGAGGTCGAATTGAGTTTGTAAACGACAGTGTGTTAAAAACCAGTGGTTACACACGTGAAGAGTTGATTGGTCAAACACCGGACATTTTTAAGTCTGGAAAACACGATAACAAGTTCTACAAAGACTTTTGGAAGTCGATTAAAAACGGTCAGCCTTTTAATGCGTTTTTTACCAATAAGAATAAAGCAAATGAGATCTTTATTCTTGATGAGACGGTAGTTCCAATTAAACACTGTCAAGGGCACAAATTTGTCTCTCTAGGTCGTGACATCAGTAAAGAGATGGAGCTCAAACGAGAACTTACCTATCTCTCGTTTAATGACCCGATTACCGGCATGTTTAACCGTGATTATTTACTGCAAGAGTTACCACAAATCTTAAAGGCGACAGTAAAGCAGCAAACCTGTTTAGCTTTGATGGTGGTGGATATTAAAAACTTTGCGATGATTAATGACACCTACGGTTTTGAAACGGGCAATGAGATTCTTAAGAAGCTAGCCAAAAGATTCAAAAAACGCGTTAATAACGATGACATTGTTGCCCGTTTTGGCAGTGATGAATTTGCGATCTTGATTCAGGATCTGGAATCGATTGAACAGGCCTATTCAATTGTAGATTCGATCTTTTCAGCTCTAAATAAATCAATTAAACTCAAAGGGCGTGGTGAAAACATTCAGGTTGGTGGCGACATGGGGGTTGTGACTTTCCCTGATGGTTCTAAAACCGTTGATGAGTTAGTTCACAATGTTGATTTAGCCTTAGTCAAAGCTAAAAAATCAGTAGGTAATAACATCAGTTATTATGAGCAGGCCATGAACAAGGAAGCAAAATCTTATTTAACGATTCATAACGCTTTAATCAAAGCGGTCAAAAATAATAGCTTTGAACTTCATTATCAGCCTTACTTTGATGCTAAAACAGAACAATTTGTTGGTTTTGAGTCTTTAGTCCGTTGGCGTAGAGGCGATGAATTGGTTTACCCAAATCACTTTATTGACGAGTTAGAGTCATCAGGTCTAATTTTAAAGGTGGAAGACTTTATTATTGAAACAGTTTTTAATCACATGATTGTTTGGAAATCCCGTTTCAATCAAAACCAGCGGGGTTCAATTAACTTATCAGTAACCAATTTTAAACATCAGAACCTGTTTGAACGTATTCAAAAGTTAATTTTGAAAACCAAAGTGAATCCGTATCACGTCACCTTTGAGGTGGTTGAAAGTGCTTTGGTTGAAGATAAAGACTATGCTGAAAAGGTATTTTCACAACTTCGTGAACTTGGATTTAAGGTTGCCATTGATGACTTTGGAACAGGGTACTCTTCGTTTGGTTATCTATTAGATCTATCAGCAGATTACCTGAAAATTGATATCTCATTTGTTCGTAAGGTTAAGACAGATGACAAGGCCCTAGCGATTGTTGAAGGGATTATCAATATGGCACACAGTCTGGATATGGAGACCATTGCTGAGGGTGTGGAAGATCAAGATACTTTCCGTCTACTAAAAGTAATAGGTTGTGACATTGTTCAAGGTTATTACAAGGCACGCCCAATGCCTTGTCATGAATTTGACCAGTTCTTAATTGAAAACGCGCCGGAAGAGGGTGAATATAGTGAGCTGCACTCGTTAAGAGATGTGCAGTAACTTTGTGATTACATTGAGACAGTGCTTAAAATCCAGATGTAAAAAAGGCCGTCAATTGACGGCCTTTTTAATGGTTGGGGCTAATGACCCGTATTAATGCTGGTGTCCACCTTCACCGTGGGCGTGACCGTGTTCAATCTCTTCACCAGTTGCAGAACGTACACCGATAATTTCAATATCAAAGGTTAACGGTAAACCTGCAAGTGGGTGGTTACCATCAACGGTGACTTTCCCATCTTCAACTGCGGTGACTTCAACAGAGTGCATACCTTGTTCTGATTGCGCTTCAAAACGCATCCCAACTTCAATCGATTCAACGCCCTGAAACATCTCAGCAGGAACGATTTGCACCAGTTGATCAACACGTTCGCCATACGCTTCAGCTGCTGCAATGGTCGCTGTGAATTTATCACCGACTGTTTTACCTAGTAGTTCTTTTTCTAAACCAGGAATTAGGTTACCGTGACCGTGAAGGTAAGCTAGTGGGTTGCCGTTTGATGCATCTAAGGTTTCGCCAGATTCATCGGTAAGTGTGTATTCGATTAAACCAACTTTGTTATCTTCTAGAGTCATGATTATTTCCTAGTTTGAGAGTTCTAATTTATTATCAATGGAGTATGATACAGGCTGTATTATCAAACTGCGAATATTTAATAGCATTTAGGGAGCGAGTATGCTTTGGTTAAAAACGTTTCACATTTTATTTATGATGTCTTGGATGGCGGGAATTTTCTATCTGCCACGTATTTTTGTGCACTTTGTTGAAGGTAAAGAAGCCGGGCAAGATGTGGAACGTTTAGCGATTATGGCTAAAAAGTTGTACGGGTTTATGACCATTATGATGATGTTGGCCGTGGGAACCGGTATTTGGTTATGGTTAGCCTACTTCCCAATTGCCGCTGGTATGGGGTGGTTACACGCTAAAATCGTTTTTGTTTTATTGCTGTTGGCTTACCATATGTGGACTAAAAAACGCATGAAGGAGATGCAAGAAGGCCATTTAGATCACAGCGGTGTTTACTATCGTTGGGCAAATGAAATCCCTCTATTATTGGCGATTGTGATTCTGATTATGGTGGTGGTCAAACCTTTCTAGGTTATAGAGTTAGCTTAATAAGACCTTTCCAGGCAATAATTTACGGGTTAACATGATTAACCGTGCTTAATGTTAATGACTGGATAGGTTTTACATGATTGAACACCCAAATATTAAACTCAATTTTAGACTGGCCCCTCCCACGGAGGCGCCGGTTTTTTTACACCCTAAAATCACCCCTTTAAAACAAAGATTAGTTGGCCCCTTTATTCATAATGCCAATGGCGATCTGCTTGCTGTTCACGATAACCACATCCATCACTCTTTAGATCAAGGTCAAACTTGGCAGGCTTACCCAATTTTTAATTCTGATGAATTTTATATCGGTGATTCACGTTCTTTGATCTGCTTAGCTTCAGGCACTTTAATTCTCTCATTTGCCAATGTGGGTAATATGCATTTTAATTGGCGACGAAAAACCAATTCTCCGACCAAAACCTGTTCGTTAAGTCACTATATTGTTCGTAGCTTTGATGGAGGTTTGACTTGGCAGACTCCGCAAAAAATTCAGAGTGATTACGCAGCTGCAACATCCACGTTGATTCAGCTTAAAACTGGCGAAGTGGTGGTGTCTGCCCAGAATATGGATTATGAAAATGCGCGTCATTATGCATTAAGTCTAACCTCAGGCGATGATGGAGAAACTTGGCAGAGCAGTAACCGTTTGGATATGGGTGGTCGTGGGCACCATGGAGGCTGTTATGAAGGAACTTTGATAGAATTAAGCGATGGTCGACTTTGGTATTGCATTCGTACCAATCGAGATTGGTTTTGGGATGCCTACTCTTATGATAAGGGAAAAAGTTGGATAGAAACTAAAGTGGGTCTACCTGCCTCCAGCTCTCCAGCAATGTTGACACGATTGCATTCAGGCCGAATTGCACTGGTTTATAATCAACTCTATCCGCAAGGTCAGACAGAATACGCCAGGCGAGCAGGGCAGTTTTCTGAAGTGGCTGCTTCCTGGATGCGTGAAGAGTTGTCGATTTGTTTGTCTGAAGATGAAGGTCGAAGTTGGACTAAGCCAATTGTCATTGCACAATGTAAAGGCGCTTGGTTGGCTTATCCAATGATATATGAAGTTGAACCGGGTAAATTGTGGGTGACGACCTTGCAAAGTGAGTTGAAGGTTGTGCTGAAGGAGAGCGATTTTGTCCAAAAGAACAAACTTACCTAAACAGACCGACCAGGCCTGGTCGGTTTATAGGAACAGTCTATTTTTAGTATTAACTGTCTAACTGTAATAGTTTGTTGGTACGAATCATTGACGCGATGCTTCTAACATACTCCATCTTGCGTGCTGAGTAGTGTTCCAATCCATCCACTAATAATAGGCCATTGATTGGTTGGTTTTGCAGTCTGCCCATGCGTCGTGCATCTCGTAGTGGTTTAAAAGCAGGGTGGGAGTTTAAGGTCAGCATATAGCTGTGAACCGACTCTAAGGGTGAGTTAAATTTCTTCACTTCATGTTTGTCAGTTGCAGGACGACGCAATGGTACGATGCCACAGCCTTCAGTAAAACACCATTGACCAAAAAAATTGTTGCCGAGTCGAGCAAAACGAGAGGTGCCCCAAGAAGTTTCATTGGCAGCCTGAGCTAAAGCTAGAGAAGCGGGGATAATATCGATCTTTTTTAATAACGTTAGTTGAGTTTGAGGGGTGATTTCGGTGTATTTAAGACGATAACGTTTCACAAACTTTTTCACATTGGCTAGGTCTGTTTGGCTCAGGTTTCTAAAATCCAATGACTCAATATAGTGGCGTTGCTTAATAATCTTGGCATTTGCCTGAGTGACATAAGGCAGGAGATATTTAAAAAAGGCGGTTTTCTTCTGTTTTACATCTTTGTATTGATTAAAATCAGGCAGGCTACTTGGCTGTGTGATTGAGCTTACATTAGCGTAGCTGCTGCTAGCCAATAAAGTAAGACCTAGAGTTAGGCACTGAAAAAATGTTTTTGTATTTAAGGTGATAGTCATTTAGGTATTTTAGGAACTTTTTTACCAATTTACTATTGGTAGCTATACGAAAATCTAAATTAAAGTTATTTGGAGCTTAACTTTTGCGTAATAAAGATACTGCCAATCAGAATAGGCAAAGCACCAAACAGTTGAATCCAGCTTGGGATTTCATTCAATACAAGATAGACCAAGAAGATGGTTAACAGCGGTGAAAAGGCAAACATAGCGTTGAGTTTGGTGATCGGCATACGATGTAAAGCTTCAATCCACATGAGTTTAGCCAGTACAAAAACCAAAAAACCGGTTAAAAATAACCAAATAAATTGCTCTTGAATCATTAACCAGCTGGGGGAGGGTTCAAAGGTGATCGCAAGCACATAGATAAATGGCAGAGCAATAAGACCACGTACCATTAAAATAGTTTCGCTGGATACTTTTTGACGAGCCCGTTTTTGATAATAGTTGGCAATAGGGGCGGTGATTGCGGCAAGTAGAGCTAAAAAATCACCTGGATTGGGTTTTAAGTCAGCAGGAAACAGAATAATGATGGCACCCATGGTCATTAACACCACCCCCAACAGATGTGGTCTATCAAGTTTTTCTTCGGATTGTCGGCCTAGAAAAAGGTAGCTAAACAGTACTTGTAAAAATAGAATGATCATTACGTGGCTTGGGCTGGTGTACTGCAAAGCTAGAAAAACCAAGCTGAACACGGTTGTGATATAGAGACTGGTAAAGGCCAGGTCTTTGTAAGCATGAGAGCGTTTGAGTTCGTGTGTTTTTTTGCGAACTATTACCCAAAAAACAAGCAGGCCTGTTGCGACGACTAAACTATAGAAATAAGCATGCATGGCCCCTAATGCTGTGACGGTAAAAAACGCAAATAGAGGGAAAGCGGCTTCAATGACCGATAAGCCTAACGCATAGGCTTCGCCTTGGTGTTGTTTCGTTAGGGATGGAAGTTTCAAGAGGCTGTCATTGACCTAAATTGCAGTGTTGCTGTTTAAAATCACGATAGGAATCGTGGATATCATAGCCTAACATATGTCCTCGGCTTTGTTCTGACCAGCGTTGTATTAGATCAGGATTCGTTAAAGTTGTCTTTAATCCTTCCAACCAGGCCTGGTCAGAATTTTTAGGGAGAATTTTACCGGTTTGGTTATTAATGATTAAGCTTTGAGGCCCACCCATATCAGACACTAAACAGCCAAGCCCGCTTGCTTGAGACTCCATGATCACTTGCCCTAATGTATCCGTTAAAGAAGGGAAGGCAAAGACATGAGAAGAAGCATAGAGTTCATTTAAAGTTTGGCCTCGTATAGGCCCTAGAAAGTAGGCGTTGAACGGTTTCATTTTGTTTGCTAATTTTCGATACCGTCCTTCACCGACTAAGATGAGATCCGCTTCGATTTCAGGGTGTTGTTGAGTAAATTGTTTCCAGACATCTAATAAAAAAGGAATGCTTTTTTCGATATTGATTCGGCCTACATAAAGGACTTTTAAACGTGCTTTGGATAAACCAAACGATGGCCAAATATCGGGATTATGATGTTTAGGATGAAAGTGTTCTAACTGGGTTCCCGCTTTTAATGTAGAAATTTTATCCAGAGGTATTTTGATCTCCTCATGCATAATCGTTTTGTATTTTTTTGAACGTGAAAAAACATGCTCAAATGATTGATAAAAGTGAGCCATCACTTGATCAGTCTTCTGTTTCATCCAATCAGAACGACTAAGGTCTTTTATATAAGCTGAAAAGTCGGTGTGATAAGTGCCTATTAAAGGGTAACCTAATTCTTGAGCGACTTGTTTTGCCATCCAGCCAAATGGACCAGGCGTTGAGATATGGACACTGTCTGGCTCTTCTGATTCAAGGTACGCTTTAATTGCGTGTCGTTTAGGCCAAACCAAGTCGAGTTCCTGGTAAAAAGGCATGGGAACTCTAAATCGGTAAGGAAGGTTGCGAATATAACGTTCGCCAGGCAGTGTTTTAGAGGTGCAGGTCGCGATTTGTAGATCGAATGCACTGTCTTGAAATGCAAGTTCTCCCATGTCTTGAATAAAACGGGAGACGCCATTTAAATCGCCCAGAGTATCGGTAAACAAACAAACCTTGTGCATATTAGTTTGACTCATTGATATAAATAGAATTTAAGGCTTTAAGGTGTTCGATTAAGGCTAAATTCTCAAGGAATTCATTTGCAGCCGTTTCCCATGTGTATTGTTTAATACTGTCAGGCAGGCCTGCTCGGCTGAGTTGTTCTGCTTCTAAAATGGCTTGTTGCAGATTGTTAGATAAAACGCCGTTGATATTGGGTGACAAGATATCTTTAGGACCTGTGACAGGGAAGGCGGCAATGGGGGTTCCACAAGCGATTGCTTCAATATTGACCACACCAAAGGTATCGGTGAGTGAGGGGAAGACAAAAACGGCAGCACTGGCGTAAAACTGAGCGAGTTCATGACCAAATTTTGGCCCTGCAAACAAGACTTCAGGGTACTGCTTGTGTAATTTTTCTAAATCAGGGCCTTTGCCTACGACCACTTTTTGGCCAGGTAAGTTTAAATTCAAAAAAGCCTCTAAGTTTTTTTCAGTGGCAATACGCCCAACATAGAGATAAAACCGGTCTTCTAATTCATGCTTTGAAAGCTGTACACGATTCATTTTTGCGGTTGGATTAAATATATCGGTATCGACGCCACGAGTCATAACCACTAAATTATCAAAGCCTTTGTTTGCCAGCTCTTTACGAATAGAAGGCGCGGGTGCAAAGGTACGTGTGGCTTTACTGTGAAATAGACGCAGTAATGGATAGCTGAAGCTGATGGGTATGGGCAATCTGGCTCTGATGTATTCAGGATATTTGGTGTGATAAGCGGTCGTAAACGGCCAACTATTCTGTATCGCAATTCTGCGTGCTTTCCAACCCAAGCCACCTTCTGTCGCAATATGAATCGCGTCGGGTTTAAAGTCTTCAATTCTTTGTTTTAAATGCTTTGCTCGCCAAACCCAGGGGATCTCTTTATAGGTGGGTAACGGTATATGGTCGTACTCCATCGGGTGAATAACATCAACTTCAATGCCCTTTGATCTAAGTTGGTTAACCAGTTGTGTCAGCGTAGTGACAACACCATTCACCTGAGGGGACCATGCATCGGTCACTAAGGTGATACGTTTAACAATTCGAGTAGGATTAACGGATTCAGACATGGATAATGCGACCAGTTTGAGTTAATTAAAATTAATAAGAGGTAAGGGTAACGCTTTGAAATTAATTGAATATGTTACTTTTATGACAGGTGTTTTTATGGTTGTTACTGTGTAATATTAGTGTCACTAAATCGTCATCTAGTTAGCATTCAATATTATTAAGCTTGAAAAAATTGAGCAATACAAGAAGAGTGAAGCATGAAGATGACGCCAAAAGATAATAACCCGTTACCCCCGTCTTTATTACCTGAGTGGATGGAGTCGATAGAAAGTGATGATTTTATTTTGGCTGAAAATGATCAGGTAGTGCATCACTATCGAAGTATCTTTATATCCGATATTCATTTAGGGTCTAAGGGGGCTAAAGCTGAATTGTTAGCCGATTTTTTGAAATATCATCACTGCGATAAATTGTATTTGGTGGGTGATATTATTGACGGCTGGCGTTTAAAGAAGCGTATTTATTGGCCACAAACGCACACCAATGTGATTCGGCGTATTTTAACGAAAGCAAAACGTGGTACGGATGTCATCTATGTAACGGGTAATCATGATGAGTTTTTAAGGCGTTATTCAGGCGTAGATTTAGGTAATATCGTACTCACCGATCAAGCAGAGCATACCGCATTAAATGGTAAAACCTATTTGGTTATTCATGGTGACAAATACGATAGTGTGGTACAGACCCAAAAATGGCTAGCAATAATTGGAGATTGGGGCTACGAAACTCTGGTTATTGTTAATCGCCATTTCAATCGCTTACGTCGGAAGTTCGGTATGGGATACTGGTCATTATCGACTTATATTAAGCAAAAGGTAAAGACAGCAGTGTCCTTTATTTCAGCTTACGAGGAGGCTGTGGTTAAAGATTGTCATGAACAAGGGTTTCAGGGGGTGATTTGTGGGCATATCCATCATCCTGAAATCAGGGATATTGAGGGTGTCGAATACTATAACTGCGGAGATTGGGTGGAGTCTTGTACCGCGATAGTAGAAAATCAGAATGGTGAGATGAAATTATTAAAGTGGGTGGATATTGATCACCAAACTGAGAAACACTCTTAGGTTCTGACAACTTGAATAACATATTAATGGATGAGAAAAATTTAATGGAAGAGAAGCAAGCTAATGGCGAACAGAAAGAGGAGCGTTCAAACGCTGACAATCCTCTAAAACCTGGACATCGTGGTTTAGTCAGAATTGTCAAAGCAGCGGGGTATTCATGGCAAGGCATTACCGCGTGTTATAAAAATGAAGCCGCTTTTCGTCAAGAGTTATTGTTACTGGTCATTTTAACTCCCGTTGCGATGTGGTTGTCATACAATGCGGTGGAATTTATCTTGTTAATTGGTTCGGTTGTTCTACTGTTGGTTGTGGAGTTATTGAATACCGCTGTTGAAATGGTGGTGGATCGTCATGGTGAAGAGTGGCATGAATTGTCAAAACTCGCAAAAGATATGGGGTCTGCCGCAGTATTTGTCATGATGGGGTTGGTTATTTTGGTATGGGTGACGCTGATTATTTCTCATTTAAACTGGCAGTTATTTTAAACGCTATGCATTTAAACTTATCTGCCAAAATACTTTCCAGGCGGATTATGAGAGCGGGTTTAAAACTCGAAACTTAAGCGAATGTTATAGGTCAAGATTGGGGAGTCAAGTTCAATGGAATCGGATTCATATAAAGGGTCATTAAACCATTGAACAGAGGGTGTGATAAACCAGTGCTTGTTTAGATGTTTGTGTAGAAAAAGTTCAGCCGTTTCATTTTTTTTAGGATAGTCTCCTTGTAACTCTTCAGACAGTCTTGTCGTGCTGTAACCAAGACCTAAATCCCAGCTATTGGTTGAGTAGAGATAGGCCAGGGATAAAAATTGACAGGCGGCCGAAACTTCCGGGTTGGCTAATCCAAAACGCATTTCATATTGATGTTTCTGTTTTTTCAGCCCAGCTCCTAGATAGAGTCCATAGTTTGATAGATCGGTTTGGTTTGGGTTATTCAGTGCTTGGTGTTGGCCACTGTGTAACCAACCTCCCGTATTTAAGTAATGTGTTTCTGTTTTATAACTCATTTCAATGGCCGTAAATAGGCCTTTCTCATCGTCATTCACTTCAAACAGACTGCTGTAATTTCGGCTGTTATTATCGGCAATACCATGAGTTGAAGAGATAAACAAACGGGTAGATAGCTGATCGTTGATTTGATGTTGTAGGGCGGCGCCAATGACATAGTCAGGAAAATCGATAACGGCATTGTTGACTAAGGATGAACTGATGAAGTGGTGATTTTCATCGTTCATAATCTCGGCGGTATCTAAGTAGCCAGTTGCGTCAACCAGGCCTGCTGAGAGTTGTGTGTTTTCAGTTAATGAATGGGTGTAATTGAGTTCAGAGATTTGCACTCTACCGTGGTCACGGTCATTTAAAGAGGAGCCCGAATCGGCATTGCTGTCTTGTAAAATCGCAGCCACACCATTTTGATTGGGGGTGCTAGAGGCTTCAATATGCAGGTGCCATACTCCATCATTTTCAGATTTATAAAAAACAGCTAAATCCGCAGAAAGAGAGGTATCCGTTTCTAACTGCTGTTCAGAACTATGTTGGTGGATTAAGTTAAATCCACCTTTATAGGATAGCCTATCTTCAGCTAATAGGTTTGGGATGTACACGACAGGTATGAATAGTAATGTTTGTTTAATGAGCGTTTTTAATTGAAGCTTTAATTTCATTTGATTGAATTTAGTAATAATAGTGATTTGTATTTACGTTAATTGTATTGATATCTAAAAGGGAGTCAATCCAAATGAAAATCAATGATATTTATAGCTGGCTACCTGTTTTAGTTAATGAGCTGGGATAAAAGGTAAAGGACATTTGTCTTAGTTAAGCTTTAGAAGGCTTTAAATCGGTAAAACTTACTCATTAAGTCAGAGTGTACTGTTTAGAAAATGGAGGTTTGAGTCTAAGATACCCTTATCCGTAAAAACGATTATTTTGAACACAAACTTGATATCTAAACTTTAGAGAAAAATATGACCATTAGAAAAACGGCTTTAAGTATCACTGCGGTACTGCTTGGTTCAATCCATTCGGTATGGGCAGTTGAAAGCAGCCAGTCGAATATAGCAGCGCCTAGTTTTCAGCAGTTGTTAAAAGCTTATATAAAGAATCAACCTCAGCAATTGACGTTAAAGGGTTTACAGCAGTTACAACAGGCACAGAAAGAACAGGCGGATAGTTGGATTGCTGGTGATGTTAATGTGGTGCTTCATCATGAAACGGATGCATTAACGGATGACAATGACAGTCAAAACTGGCAAGTTGGAGCGGCGTTGCCAATTAGATTGCCAAGTCAGAGAAATACTATGTCTGACTTGGCAGAAGTCTATCAACAACGTTTACCTGTAGAAACACAATATTTGAATTGGTTGGCATCTGAACAGTTACGTCAATTGATCTGGGCATTACAAACCGCTCAAGTTGAAGTTGAGATGGCAGAACGATCCTTATCAACCAGTGAACAGTTGTTAAAGACGATTAATAAGCAAGTTGAATTAGGCGAGACGGCAAAAATCGATGCCGTTTTAGCAGAGCAGAACACCTTAGAAGATGAAGCGGCCTTATTGAAAACTCAGTCTAATTTAATGGCCGCTCAAAACGCTTATCAAAAATGGACAGGCTTTAAGGTGCTACCTGAATCTATTGCTGAAGTAAAAGCGACCGTGGATAGAGATCAACACCCAGAGATTCGTAAATTAACGGCACAACTAATACTAGCCAATACGCAGTTGAGACAAATAGAATCGTTTAAGTCTGGTCAGCCAAGTGTCTATTTTGGCGCTCAGCAAGATCAGGTCGCGAAACAAACTGATAGTTCTTTGGTCATGGAAGTGGTGATTCCTTTAGGTATGGACTCTGGCTTTGCGGTGAAGAAAGCAGAGCAGCGTTTACAAATTCAACAGAATCAAGCGGCTTTGAATCAGGCTAAACAATCTTTAGCTCTAGAACAGCAACAAGCGGAACACATTTTATTCCAACAGCAACAAACGATTGAACTGACTAAACAACAATTGAACTTGGCTGAACAGGCATTAGATATGTCATTTAAAGCCTACAAACTAGGTGAAATCAGTATTCAGAATTTACTGCAGACTCAACAGCAAGCCACGGAAGCAAGACGCATTGATGCGATGGCGCAATTAAAGCTGGGTCAAGCCATTGCTAATTACAACCAGATTTCGGGTCACATTTTAGGAGCAACCAACCGATGAGAAAGTCATTACAAGCGACCGTTTTACTATTAACCAGTTGTTTATTGTCAACAGCACCTGCCTATGCAGAAGATGAAGCCTTAATCATTGCTCCTGAACAACAAAAAAGCATGGGTTTACAAACGGCAGATCTGTTACAAGTTGAAGCTTACCCAAGTGCAAACTACTCTGCTCGTGCCATGATTCCGCTTAACAAAAGACATCAACTTTCTGCGCCACTATCAGGGAAAATTGTTGCACTTAATTATGTACATGGTGATGTAGAAGTCGGAGAGGTGGTCGCTGAACTTGAAAGCCCAGAATATTTGCAAATGCAACAACAGACGATTGCTGTTTTGGCCGATTTAGAAGTGGCTAAACAAAATCTAAAGCGTGCAGAAGCCTTAAGTAAAAGTGGAACTTCTTCAGTTAAAAACCTAAATAGTATTCGAGCAGAAGTTACCAAGCTTCAGGCTGAAAAACAGCATAAAATTTTCGAGCTGCAATTGGCAGGTATGAATGAAAAGAGCCTTTCAGAGTTGCTAAAAACTCAGAAAACGCAATCACCTAAACTTCAGGTAGTTTCTCATGTTAAGG
>JAYENR010000078.1:0-2878 GCA_034722175.1 Pseudomonadota bacterium
GTATATTGAGTATTACAATACAAAACGAATCAAGGTGAAACTAAAAGGCCTGACTCCGATAGAATATCGAAATCAGGCCTTAGGTGCCACTTAACTAAAATGTCCAACTTATTGGGGTCACTTCACAATGCATGCACTGAGCGGTTTTTTATATCATTAATAATGAACAATCTTTGCACAAAATCATAAACGAGAAAAGTGTGCAAAGATCTCAATTAGGCACGTTTAAAATGCCAAACGTGCCGTCAATTGAATATTACGACCTGGATTCAAAGTAATGCCTTTATAGGTGTTCAAGAAATCCACATAGCCGGTATCAAACAGGTTTTCAACTTTGGCACCCAATTGTAACGTCTGCTTGTCTAACTTAATATCGGCACGATAACCTAAATTCCAAACTGCGTACGCATCGGTTGAAGCCGTTCCAATTGGTAAATTATCAAACTGTGAAAATGGTTCATAAGATCCCGCAGCACTCTTTGAGTCAACCAGCTTCACACCCAATGACAATTTTTGCTGTTTCCAGCTACCCTGATTGGCAAGATGGTAGTGTCCGTTCAGCATCAGATTATTAGCTGGAATCAATGGGAGAGTCTGATTATTAGAGGTATCCTCACCCTTAATAATTTCTAAGGCTAAATCCCCTGACCAACTGGCGTTAAAACGCTGTGCATAACTCACTTCCAAACCACGAATTCTGGCATCGGTTTGCTCAGCTTGCATCTCAGGTAGCGTACCTGGTTGCTGACTATCAAAACGGGTTTCCAAATCTTCTTCATCTAAGCTTGGATCGGCCTCAATTTTAGCTTCGCTATAACGATATTTACCGGTATTGACCAGATAGATGTAGTCACTGACATTGCTTTGATAGACCGTTGCGACCATTTGACTCTGCTTGGTATTCCAACGCAAAGACAGGTCGGTATTGAGTGAAATCTCAGCCTCTAAATCTGGATTCCCAATCTGGAACGCTTGCACACCACCGTGCTCTCCTCCCGCATACAGCTCAAAAATACTCGGAGCACGGAAGCCACGTGCCAAGTTTCCTGCCAGACTCCAGTTATTATCAATGCGATAAGTCGCCCCTAAAGAACCACTGAACACGCTAAAGTCACGTTCATTATTGCTCTCATCAAAAAAGCCTAGGTGTTCAAAGTGCTCATTATCATCATTCATTGGGGCTTCGACATCGTGCGTGTCATAACGTGCGCCAAACTGCACTAACCACTTGTCATAATCCGCTTCTTCAAACAGGTAGATAGCGCGCTTACTGACATCCGCAGTCGGTGTCAAGTGACCCGATTTTAAGGTCTGCTGTTTTTCTGTGACCTCAAAACCAATTTCACCTTCAAAGTCGCCGACCTTAGGGTGTTCGATTGCAAGCTTATAATCATCGCGTTCCACCAACAGATCTAAATACTCTTCCGTGCCCTTATCTTCAGACATGGTTTCGTAAGGCAGATCGTGAGACGCTTCACGCTTATTCACCGTGCGAGTCCAACTGGGTTTAACGACCCAGTCATCACTCACAAACCATTCTGCTTTCAGTTGCGTTTCATCATTTTGCAATTTCTGACCGGTTCCGATTGCTTCAAATTCAGCATTCGGGCTGTCCGCTTCAATTCCGACATAGTTCTGTTTAGAGTTCCACTGCGTATGACGCAATTCAATCGATCCCCAGTCATCTTGGTAACCCACCCCAATATTAGCGGCACGGTTTTCAAAATTGGTAAACGGCACCTCACCCACAAACAACGGTTTATCACTTACAGCACTGCTAGGAGTAGCACCTTCAGAAGAAGACACATTCGGTACATGAAAGTTCTCCGCTTCACGTACACTGATGCCTGCCGTTATGCCGAATTTTTCAGAACCAGCGCCAACTTTTGCACCCAACATGGTTTCACGGTTATTGCTATTAAATTCACTCGCCACTTCACCACTTACAGCCTTGCCATAAGAAATCTGTGCCTGAATGACATTGACCACACCTCCAATCGCTTCCGACCCATACAGCACACTTTGCGGCCCACGAATCACCTCCACTCGCTCTGCTAAATACGGATCCGTATTCGCAAGGTGACGCACACCATAAGCTTGATAATCGGTACTCTGCCCATTGGACAGCACCTTGACACGGTTACCCGTCATACCTCGAATTACCGGCTTGCCCGATTGCGTTCCCGCCGACATATTATTCACCCCGGGAATCGACTCCAACATCTCTCCCAAAGAACCGCTGTCTTTTTGCGCTTTGTCAGTGCCACTCAGGCTATCGATCTGTGAAGGGACTTCTGATTTTTCATGCTGATGAATCGGTGAGGCTGAAACCGTCACCGAATCTAAAGTTGTATTGGCTTGTGCCGACACCACGCCACTGGCTGCCCACACGGATAGCATGGCCAACTGAATTGTTTTTAATCTCATGATTTTTCCTAATTGTTTTGAAAGTAGAACAGATCACACTACAACGCCAAAACAGCGCTATAACGTCAATTCTAAAAATACATAAACAACTAGACAGAAGGCGGGGCGCGTGCCCAAAAAGGAGAGGATAAGGCAAGTGTCGCTTCGTGAACACTTGCCACAGTGATTAACGAAGCTTGCCACACGGTTGTTGCACCAAACACAATCTGTCCACTGGAGCTGGTCGGTTTGGCTAACTGCTCGTAAACATCACACTCTTCGGTATGCTCATGAAACGGGTGGATTTCGGCATGCAATAAACCTGCCGTTTGTGAAAACACAAACAACACACTTAATACTAAAGGCAGCCAAAAGTTCTTATAAATCATAAGAAAGTATTATAAAAGCAGATAAAACAAATTATAGAAATTAACACATAAAAAACCCCACAGGCCTTATATGTTGAAAGTGT
>JAYENR010000079.1:0-2859 GCA_034722175.1 Pseudomonadota bacterium
GACCTTTGCACGAGTGAATGCACGAATAAAAATGGTTAAAATTCACCAGATTTTTGTTGAAAAACTAGTGAATAGCCAGCTATTCACCACGTTTTCCGCCGCAATCAGGCAAATTTTTCCTCATTTTTTCTTTCGCACCCCACTCGTGCAAAGGTCTCACGATCACTCATTTTATGCATTATTTGGATGATTGGCGTTAAGCGGTGGATGTATTTCAAAATCGACTTATAAACTCTTAATTAAGTTTTAAACAGGCCTGGTCAGAGCTCTGACCAGGCCTGTTTAGTTTCTAATCGAAGTTTATCACTTCGTCTAATTACGCAAATTTTAATTTTATCGGCCGATATATAAAATTCTTTAGCTTTATTTTCTCTAAAAACCACTTTATTTCAGTAATTGGCACTTGAATTGCTAAATTCCTTGCATCGAAACAAGTGATTGAAAACTGTCAGTCTTTTGTCTGTTTAAGTAGGGAATATGAAAATGGGTGATTCAATATTTGGTATTCATGAGCGTGCGCTACAAATTCGCACTGATCGTGGTCAGGTGTTAGCCAATAATTTGGCAAATGCGGATACTCCAAATTTTAAAGCGCGTGATATTGATTTTAGAAAAGCAATTTCAGATGCACAAGAAGAACTCTCTACTTCTAAACCCGATATGCTTAGAACCAATGCACGCCATATTGAAGGTTTTGCAGAACAGACAACTGAGAGTTTTTTGAAATACCGACTGCCAACCCAGCCTTCTTTGGATGGCAATACGGTTGAAACTCATATTGAGAAGGCTAAGTTTATGGAAAATGCCATGCAGCATCAGGCAACGTTGGAGTTCATTGACGGCAAGATATCAGGTATTCGTGGCGCATTGCGTGGTGAATAAAGGTTGAATCAGCAAGATTAGGAGTGATTTTATGTCGATGTTTAATATTTTAGATATCTCTGCAACCGCTATGCACGCCCAAACGGTTCGCTTGAATACGGTGGCATCCAATATGGCAAATGCGGACAGCGTGAGCTCGAATAAAGAAGAGACTTATCGTTCTAAACAACCGGTTTTTCAAACTATTTTAGATGAGTCGACCCTTGAGCCAAAAGGTGGGGTGCGCATTAAAGAGATTGTGGAAAGTGAAGCGCCACCTAAAATGGAATATAACCCAAATCACCCGATGGCAGATGGTGATGGATATGTCTATCGCCCCAATGTCAATGTGGTGGAAGAGATGGCTAATATGATGTCTGCTTCTCGATCTTATGAAACAAATATTGAAGTAATGAATACCTCTAAGCAGCTATTGCTCAGAACGATTCAACTTGGTCAATAAGGAGTAGATCATGGCGGATTTCTTACCAGATATTAATGTCGGCAATACTGATTATTTGGCTGCGATGCAGCAGAATGCCGATTCCTCTTCGGGGGCACCTAGCCAGGCGTTAGGACAGGCAGAGTTTTTAATGCTGTTAACCACGCAGATGCAGAACCAAGACCCGTCTAAACCGATGGATCCAACTAACTTTGTATCAGATTTAACTGCAATGAGTCAATTAGAGTCTACCACTCAAATGAACGAATCTATTTTGGCTATGACAAGAGGGTTTCAGAGTCTGCAAACCCTGCAAGGTGCGTCATTAATTGGTAAAAATGTTCAAGTGGAGGGTGAGATTTTTTCACACTCTCAGGGGTTGGACTCACAATTTAGTTTGAGTTCGACCGAGCCTTTAACGGATGTAACGGTAGTACTGTCAGATGATAACGGAATTGTGAAAGAGATCAGTGTCGGCACACTGCAATCCGGTGACAAGGTGATTGATTGGGATGGTTTGGATAACTCTGGGATTGAGCGTCCAAGCGGTGAATATACCTTAACCGCTTATGGCACCGATGATAACGGTGATTTACAGATGATTAATACAATTGTTCCTTCACGAGTAAATACCGTGGGCATTAATACAGATGGTTCGATTACGTTGACTTTAGCAACTGGTGAAAAGGTTGAGATGGACGAAGTACGTGAGATTAGTGGTTAGCCCTTCTTATAGAGTTAACTCAAAAATAAATAAGACTTAAGTTTAATAACAGCGTCCTCAAACAAGGGGGCGGCGAGAGGAGAAGATCATGGGCGTAGCATACGATCTAAATGCGTTAAGTGGCATTAATGCGGCTTCAACTGGATTAGGTGTAATTTCTAATAACTTGGCTAACTCACAAACCGTGGGCTTTAAGGGGTCGCGTACTGAATTTGCAGACATGTTTTCAGGTGCACAAAATTCAAATGGTAATGGTGTGCGTGTTGAATCGGTCACACAAGATTTTAACCAGGGAACGATTACCGGAACGGGTCGAGAGCTGGATATGGCGATTGATGGTGAAGGTTTTTTTGTTCTAGAAGATAAAACCGATAAGTACGATGCGGTATACACTCGTAATGGTTCTTTTAAATTAGATAAAGATGGTTTTTTGACGGATCAGACGGACAATAAGGTTCAGGGGTATTTGTTAAACCCAGATTTATCAACGGAATCGAACCCTTTGTTTTATACCACTTTAGGTTCGATTGATTTAGATGACGTCAATAAAGATCCGCGTGCCACGGATGAAATGAATTTTGATATCAATTTAGATGGTCAAGAAGATAATAATGTCGATCCAAATGCAATAAATGCGAATAACAACGGAACCACATTGGATGAAGACTCTGTGGGTATGAATGCCAATTTGGCAATGTTATTGGATCCTGAGAATAACGGAGCTTATGATGGTTTTCCAGATTTTTCGACTAATAAAATCATTCATGATTCTTTGGGTGGAGAGCATAGACTAACGGCTAACTTTTATAAGCGTGATGTTATTCCTGAAGCC
>JAYENR010000080.1:0-17922 GCA_034722175.1 Pseudomonadota bacterium
TGAAAACGCCCCTAATGCCATTATCAGCTATTACACTAAAGGCAGTATGATCGCAGTTGGTTTGGATCTATTGATTCGCCAACAGACTGAAAACCAAAAGTCGTTAGATGATATTTTGTTACACCTTTGGGAGCACTACGGTAAAACGGGCGTGGGTTTACAGGAGTTTGAAATTGAGTCTATCTGTTCTAAAGTGAGCGGTATTGATTTAAGTGATTTCTTTAAGCGTTATCTCTATGGAACTGAAGACCTACCATTTGAAAGCCTGTTTAAAGACGTCAATATCAGTTTTGAACTGCGTCATGCCGCCTCATTGACCGACAAAGGGGGCGAAAACGAAGGTGACCTCTTGCCTAGCCATCTAGGAGCAAACTTGGTCAATACCGAACATCAAACCGTTAAGGTCTCGCATGTTTGGCAAGATCAACCCGCTTATCAGGCGGGCTTAGCGGCGGGTGATGAAATTATTGCCTTAAACCAACTTAAAACCTCAAACGTAGCGGCGATTGAAAGCCGTTTAAAACGCCTTGATTTAGAAGCCGATTTACCGAGTTGGCGTTGCAGTTATTTTAGAAGAGACGAATTAAGACAGACCACTATTGAGTTAACTACGCCACCTAAAGACCGTGTGCAACTTACCTTAATCAAGGATCAGTCTAGTGACTGGCTAGAAAGTAATAAAGGCTAACCATGAGTGAAATGACCATCGAAGCGCTGCAAGACAAACTTTCCGAAGTTGAAATCACCCTGGCCTTTCAGGATGACAGCATTGAAGCCTTACAAAAAACCGTTGCGGTGCAGCATCAAGAGATTCAGGCTTTGCAAAAACAGTTAAGGCTGTTATCAGAATACATTAAGAGTTTAAGAGAGGAAGGCATTCGTGACCCTAGTCAAGAAGTGCCGCCGCCACACTATTAAAGGCAATAGCTAGCGTGTTTATTGAGTGAGATGAGTTTGTATTGCCTGTCTGGCAAGCTCATCCGCCATTTGATTGCCTAGGTTGCCGTTATGGCCTTTGACCCACTTAACAGTGACATTTAACTGATCTGTAAGCTGGTCGAATTTTTCCCAGAGTGTTTTGGATTCAACTGGACGACCCGACAGGTGAAGCCAGCTCTGTTGTCGGTAACGTTCAATTTTACCCTCTAGCCCCTCTATTAAAATCTTGGAATCGGTATGCAAAATGACCGATTCAAACTCTTTAAACTTTAAAGTGTCAGCAATTTGAGTCTTAACTTTGCTTAGAGCCTGAACGGCAGCCATTAGCTCCATCTCTAGACTAGAGGAGTGTTGGCAACTGCCATGTTGAGTGTATATTGGACTGTCTTCAAGAATAAATACATATCCCCAACCGCCAATATGGTGCTTGGATTGATAGCCCCCATCTGTATAAATATGCAGTTGAGTGGTGTTTGATTCAGAGTGAGGTGTTGAAGAATTCAATATATTAATGCAGCTTGATAAATAAAGTTTTAAATGAGATTGTTACAAAATGATAATGTATTTAAAGGCTTCTGAACAGGCCTGTTCAGTTCTGATAAGGCTTTTTTACCGTATTACACTCAAAACATTGTCCTTTAGAACACTATAGATAGCGACTGCAAATGGTTATAATTTAAACAATAAATACACAACAAAAGATGGTGCTCTATTGCTAAATCGATTAAGAAAAATGGACTACTTTTCAGACAAAAGTGAACTGTCTGAACAGGTAAACGATGCTCTGCTTGATAGTTTGATTAAACTAGGGCCTCAGGTTCTGGTTTCCAGTCTATTAGTGGCCATCGTTTTCTATCTGGTTGCCCTTGATAGTTTAGATTTTGCTTCTTTAACAGTGTGGTTTGCAATAAATATAGCCATTACGGCTGTACGCTTGATTAGCATAAAAAAGATGCGCTTAGATGCAGAACGCTCGCCAACCCAGTCAATTGTTTATCAGCGCGAATACATATTTGGCGCTTTACTTTCCGGTTTAAGCTGGGCTTCCATTGTTCTGTTTTTCAATAGTGACCTTCCTGTTACGATTCAGTTATTTATCTTAATCTTATTAGTCGGCTTGCCGGTTTCGTCTCTATCAACCAATGCCAATCATATGTCGGTGTTTTTTGCATTCGCTTTGCCAATATTTGTTGCACTGGTCTACAGCTCATTTAAAATTGAAGACAATAACCTCTACTTTTTTCTAATGGCGTGGGTTCATATTGCCATTACCTTGATTACCTCGTTCCGTTTAAATCGAACCATGCAGGAAAATGTACGTTCTCACCTATTGAATCAGGAGCTAGTTGAAGAGGTTACCCGGGTCAATTTAGAGCTTGAGGATTTGGCTTATTTTGATCCGTTAACGCATCTACATAACCGACGCCACTTCAAGGAATCTGCCGAAAAACAGCTGGCCACTATACATTGCCAGTCTGAGCCTTTAGTAGTGTTTATGGTGGACGTGGATAAATTTAAATATGTGAATGATAACTATGGGCATGATGCTGGCGACCTTCTACTTCAGCATATTGCAAATAGCATTCAGGTTTCATTTCAGCAATTAACTGACATTGATTTTTCAAATCTAGAAATCTCCCGATTAGGTGGCGATGAATTTGTGGTGATGCTTAAATGTTCTAACCAAGAAGCGGTGTTAAAGCAGATAGCGGAAAACATGTTGACGTTTATCCACACGGAAATTAAGTTTGCTAATGTGTTGTATC
This sequence comes from Pseudomonadota bacterium, assembly GCA_034722175.1. Classification (GTDB taxonomy): domain Bacteria; phylum Pseudomonadota; class Gammaproteobacteria; order Thiomicrospirales; family Thiomicrospiraceae; genus Thiomicrorhabdus. Next base: position 2,706 of record JAYENR010000080.1, read on the forward strand.
AACCTCAGGTCAGCATAGGCATTTCAACTGCAACGGTTAAAGGGTCTAGCCTCAGTATTCTTCTCAAACATGCAGACACTGCAATGTATAAAGCGAAACACTCCGGCGGCAATAATTACTTTATTTGTACTATGGTTAAAGTAGTTTCTTAATTAGTTGATATGGAAGCTTATCTAAGTCTATTTACTGTTTCGTTTCTTGCGGCCACATTGCTCCCAGCGGCATCCGAGGTACTGTTAACAGGCCTGCTTAGTTCAGGTTATGATCCCTTTACGCTTTGGTTGGTTGCGACTTTAGGGAACAGTTTAGGTTCAGCATTTAACTATGGGTTAGGCCGTTACTTTTTGCACTATCAAGATAGAAAGTGGTTCCCCTTTAAAGCTCAAACCTTAGATAAGGGGCATCGCTGGTTTAATCGTTATGGCGTATGGAGTTTACTGTTTGCGTGGGCACCTGTATTTGGAGATCTACTGACCTTTATAGCGGGTATATTACGGGTGAACTTTCTTTTGTTTGTGATACTGGTGGTGATTGGGAAAGGAATTCGTTATGCGATACTGTTACAAGCGTTTGTGTGGGTTACCGCACCTTAAAAGTCAAAGTGCGAAGTAATCCAATATTAGATAATGGTTCTAGCGGCGCCCGCGTTTTTTTCTGCCACCGCTTAAATCATGAATGGTTTTTCTTTTACCATCAATTGCACGTTGCCCAGATCGTGAGTTTTTAAGAGGTTGCTTTTTAGTAGAAACATTTGTTCGTAGGTCAGGTCGGGCTTCCTCAGGAAGGTCAACACTGGCTAATAGTTGGTTGATCTGTTTCCAGGTTAAAGGCTCAGTTTTACCTTTACGAAGCTGGCGTGGAAGTTGAAATTGACCGTAACGTACACGCTGTAAACGACTCACCTGCACCCCTTGGGATTCCCACATACGACGCACTTCACGGTTACGTCCTTCTGAAATGGTGACACGGAACCAGTTGTTCATTGACTCATCATCAGATTTTAAACGGCTAATTTTGTCAAATTTGGCCAAGCCATCGTCTAACATGACCCCTTTTTTAAGCTGTTTAATCACGTCATCCGCGACTTCTCCAAACACACGAACCATATACTCACGTTCGATCTCAAAGGATGGGTGTGCTAAACGATTTGCCAATTCACCATTGTTCGTTAAGATCATTAGACCACTGGTATTCATATCCAAGCGTCCAATACTGACCCAGCGACCATTGATAATACGTGGCATCTGCTGATAAATCGTCTCACGCCCTTTTTCATCACTACGAGAACAGATTTTACCTTCTGGCTTGTTATATAAGATAACTTGAGTCGGTTGCTTGGCTAAACGAGTCGATTTTACCAACTGATCATTTACCTTGATCTGGTCCGTTTCTAAGGCACGATCACCCAGTTTTGCGGTACGGCCATTGACCTTCACCTTGCCTTCAGCAATGATGGTTTCCACAGATCGTCTGGAACCAAAACCACCTCGGGCTAGGATTTTTTGAAGTTTTTCGCCTTGAACGTTGCTCATAAATTTTCTCAGTAATGTAAACGTGACTATCTTTTAAAGGAGGGAATTCTAACGAATGCCAACCAGATCGTAAATTAAATGTTGGAAAAAGGTAAAAGGCCCCATCAATATAGGTGCTAGAAAGCCCAAGACCAGTAAAGCAAGTAGTACAAAAAATCCAAACGGTGCGATACGGTTATATTGCCAAGCTAGGCGTTTCGGCAAAAACGCCGACAGGACATGACTGCCATCTAAAGGTGGGATAGGCAGTAAGTTCAATACAAACAGGATCAAGTTAATACTGACACCTGCAATTCCGCTATAGAGTAAAAACTGGCCAATATCAGGACTACCCGCTTGTAGTTCAATGCCTATTCGACCGATGATTGCCCATAATATGGCCATGATAAAGTTGGATGCTGGCCCTGCCATCGCAACCCATGCCATATCCCTTGCAGGATGTTTAAAGTTACGGTCATTAACCGGCACGGCTTTAGCCCAGCCAAATATAAACCCACCTAACATCAGTAGTGCGATAGGCACAACAACAGTACCTATTGGATCAATGTGTTTGAGCGGGTTAAGGGTTAATCGACCTAGCATCTTGGCAGATTGATCGCCCAGTTTAGATGCCGCCCAACCATGTGCCACTTCATGAACCGTAATGGCAAACAGAACAGGTAGGGTCCAAACCGCGACCTTTTGTATGAGCGTCAATTCCTCCATTACTGGAACTCCCCCTGTCCTTGACGTACTAACACTGGCTCTTCATCTGTAAAGTCAATAATGGTTGTTGGCTCAAACCCACTGTAACCTCCATCTAATACACCATCTAAAGCATGGCATAACTCTTCACGAATGGTCCAGCCATCGGTCATAGGATGATCTTCACCCGGCATAATTAAGGTTGAGGTCAATAATGGTTTATCAAAATAGGATAAAAGTTCATTAGTTACCTCATTAGGTGTCACTCGTAAACCGATGGTTTTACGTTTAGGGCACTGAATACGACGCGGTACCTCTTTACTTGCCGTTAAGATAAAGGTGTAAGGCCCAGGAAGGTAATTTTTAAGATAACGGAAAGCAGAGTTCCCCACCTTAGCGTATTCTGACAGGTTACTAAGGTCACGACACATTAGCGTCAGTTCGTGATCTTCATCTAAACGACGAATTGCACGAATGCGTTTTGCCCCTTCATTGTTATCAAACAAGCAGCCTAAGGCGTAGCCGGACTCTGTTGGATAGGCGATGACACCCCCCTTCTCTAAAATTTCAACGACCTGTTTTAACAGTCTGGGCTGAGGGTTTTCCGGATGCACCGAAATATACTGGCATTCTTTACGCACGTAAACTTTCTACTCTTGTGTTTGGTTATCTGATTATTATAGCACTGCCTGTCAAATGCCGACTTTCTATCCGGCACCCTAAGCAAGTTTGTACAAAAAAACAGTGGTTATTGAGCTGGCCTGATTGGAATTTTAAACCGCTCCCAAACTGGATCGCATGAATTAGGTAACTCTGCCAGCCAACCTAATCCACGCCACGTGTGTTCTGGACGATGAAAATCGGAACCAATAGAAGCCAATAACTCATAACGGTTCGCTCTCTCAGCCATACCAAGGGTGTCAGAGGTCGGTCTAGGGCTGTTAATAACTTCAATGGCCTGGCCGCCAGCGAGCTTAAAGTCTTCTATCAAACGGTTTAACTTTCGACTGGTGAACTTGTAAATACTTGGATGAGCAATGACAGGAATTCCCCCCGCTTGAGTAATCCATTTGACCACTTCTGACAGGTCAGGCCATTCACACTTAGCGTAACCCACACGACCTTTTTTTAAAAACTTATCAAAGGCTTGTTGACCATTTTTGACGTACCCTAACTCTATTAACATCTGAGCAAAATGGCCACGTCCCACCACACCTGGTCCAACCTGTTTTTGAAGTTGCTCCTCTAGATTGTGATTTTGAAAGTTTGGACGACCACTTAGCTTTTCCAGCATGGTGTTGGCTCTTTGCCAGCGTAGGTCACGAATTAACTGTAACCCAGATTGCAATTCGATATTTTCAATATCAAAATCTAAGGCCACAATATGAATGGTGTGCCCTTGCCAATCACAAGAGATTTCTGCACCAGTATACAGTTGGATATCATTCTGTAACGCATAGTCCTTAGCCAGTTCATACCCATTGGTGGTATCGTGGTCAGTAATCGCCATTGCTGTCACCTCGTACTCTTTTGCACGATCTATCAATTTTTTGGGGGACAAAGCACCGTCAGAGGCATTGGTATGGCAATGGAAATCGAGTTTCATAACAACTTATTTCTTATTATTTTATGTAAGGAGAGCGGATAGTTAAGATCTTTTGCTTTCGACACTTTCAATCTGTGGCAAACACCGCTAGAATCAACGCTAATCAAAATAACACAAAGATATTAGAAACACACATGAAACTTCTATTTGACCTATTCCCCGTTGTCCTATTTTTTATCGCTTATAAGATGTATGACATCTATACCGCAACCGCCGTTATTATCGTTGCGACCATTGCGCAAGTTAGTTATGTCTATATCAAAAACAAAAAAGTAGAAAAGATTCATATCATCACTTTGGCTTTAATCTTAGTGTTAGGTGGATTGACCCTGATTCTGCAAGATGAAGCGTTTATTAAATGGAAACCAACCTTAGTTAACTGGGGCTTTGGACTGGTGTTTTTAGGTAGCCACTTTATTGGCTCTAAACCTATTATCCGCCGTATGATGGATTCTGCCATCTCATTGCCTGATGTGATTTGGATTCGTTTAAGTATGATGTGGGTGGCCTTCTTTATTATCTCCGGTGTCACTAACCTATATGTTGCCTATAATTACGATACGGACACTTGGGTAGATTTTAAGCTGTTTGGTCTGATGGGAATGACGATCGTGTTTATTATCATTCAAGGTTTCTATATCAACCGTTATATGGAGGAGTCAGACTCTGAAGCCGAAGCTGAAAAATTAGCCGAGGGTGGTGAAATTGTTCACGATAAAGTTGCCTCCGATACTGATGCTAAAACGGATCAGAATTCAACTAAATAATTTAAGGGATGTTTAATGTTATATTCTATTTTTGCTTTTGATGTTCCAAATAGCTTACCGTTAAGAGCTCAAGCCCGCCCTGAACATATTGCTCGTTTAAAGGCTTTATCTGAATCAGGTAAACTGATTATGGCAGGTCCTAACCCAGCTATTGATAATAGCGAGCCTGGCGATGCGGGCTTTACGGGTAGTTTAATTGTTGCTGAATTTGATTCATTAGAAACTGCACAGGCCTGGGCAAATGCTGATCCTTATTTGGATGCGGGTGTGTATGAAAATGTGATTGTAAAACCGTTTAAAAAAGTTCTACCTTAAATTAATCATTCTTAAAACAAGGTTATTGCTATGGGAAACACGGCTTATTTAATTCCAACACGTAATCAGAAATTACAACTTCATCCTACCGATATGATGGAAATCTTAGAGGAAGATCTGATTGAAATCCCTCTGTTAGGTTGGACGGCGGCCGGTGAGCCGATTCAAATGGAGATGGATTACGACACCGTTTCGGTTCCAGGCTCCATGGTTAAGAAAGAGACCTTTGCTCTGCGTGTTAAAGGGACTTCGATGATTGAAGAGAATATCCAAGATGGTGATATTGTTATTATCGAACGTCGTTCAAATGCAGAAAATGGGGAGTCAGTTGTGGTTCGTATTAATAACGAAATGGTCACCATGAAAAAACTCTATATTGAAAAGTCCGGGGTACGCTTACAGCCTGCTAACCCGGACATGGAACCGATTATTCTTAAAAACGAACAGATTGAGATTTTAGGCATTGTCACTGGAATCTTAAAACAACCATGATTCAACTGTTTGTCACCGGTGGTACCATAGATAAGCAATATGATGCCATTAAGGGTGAACTTACCTTTGCAGCTACTTATATCCCCTCTTTGCTCAAAGAAGCAAACTGTACGCTTGATATTGATGTAAATGTATTGATGCAAAAAGACAGTCTGCAAATGACCGATTTTGATCGTCAACAAATTAACCAGGCCTGTTCAGATTGTTCGGCCAATCAAATCGTGATTACTCACGGTACAGATACCATGGTTGATACCGCTTTAACCCTACAAAACAACATAAATTTAACCGACAAAACCATTGTGATTACAGGTGCGATGCGCCCTTATAAATTGGGGGATTCCGATGCTAGTTTTAATATTGGAAGTGCGTTACAGGCGGTGCAGTTAGCGTCAGCTGGTGTTTGGATCTCTATGAATGGTCAGCTATTTTCTGCAGACCACGTTATAAAGAATCGAACACTTGGGCAGTTTGAAGCCAACTAAAAAAGATTACATAGGTCGCTAGCCACGTTATCAACTCAACCTAATCACGAGGGGACTCAATGAGAATTGCACTGTCCTATATAGCGATTGTCTTGATCTGGACCACTACCCCCTTAGCGATTAAATGGAGTGCTGATACCGACTGGTTTTTTGGTGTAGCCGCTCGTACTGCTCTAGGTGCAGTTATTATCCTACCCTTGCTCTATTGGTCTAAAAAACATTTCTCGATTCAATGGCCTGCTTTAAAAGTCTATATGGCCGCCAGCATTCCTGTTTTAGGTGGTATGACCGCTATGTATTGGTCAGCACAATATCTGCCTTCAGGTTGGATTGCGATGATTTTTGCCCTGTCTCCTGTATTAACCGGCCTATTTGCACATTATTGTTTGCCCAATAATCAACTGACTTCTCGAAAACTATTCGGAGTGTTGATTGCTTTATCTGGTTTATGGATTATTTTTGGCCCCAATCTACAAACGGATATGCTTGAACTGCAGTTGATCGCTATCGGCATCGCTTTTCTATCGGTTCTTCTACACTCTTATGGCACAGTATTAGTTAAAAGGATGGATCACAACCTGCCTTCATTACATGTGGTGATTGGCGCTTTATGGGTGACGGTCGTAGGGCATCTGATTATATCTCCAGAAACTCTGTTCTACTGGCCGGAAATTACCACACGTGAGAGTTGGACGATATTGTATGCTGCAAGCATTGGTTCAGTATTCGGGTTTTTACTCTATTTTTACCTGCTTAAAAATGTGGATGCGATCAAAGTAGGTTTGATCCCCGTTATTACACCGGTGTTTGCTCTGCTACTAGGTCACTGGTTAAATGATGAGACATTGAATGCAACGGTATGGTTTGGAGCAGGCCTGGTAACATTTGGATTGATTGTTTTTGAAGTCCGTTTTATCGCTCTATGGAACCGCTTACCGCTTAGGAGATGAAGAAATTCATCAGCTTAAAACTAAAAAGGCCCGCTTAATTCTAAGCAGGCCTGTTCATTTTTAAAAATGAGAAAATGATCTAAATTATGGCATTACCACTCTAAGCTTTTCATATACTTAAAGATTAAGCGTGAAGATTTGGGTGGTTGATTGGTGTCACGCTCTTTCTTGGCATTACGTATCCATTGGCGAAGCTGTTGGCGGTCTGCATGAGCAAATTTTTCCATAAATTCATTTAGAGCATCATCCCCCTCTTCAATCAGACGATCACGCCACTTCTCTAATTGATGAAAGTAAGCATTTTGCTGTTTGGCTTTAAGCTCATTCTGAGCCAGCTTCTCTTTAATCTCAATAATATAATCTTCATTTTGGCGTAACAGTTTACCCAAATACATGCGTTGACGTTTAATAGCCGGCCCTTTGTCCATGCCTTTTAACATTAATACGGCTTCTTCCACTTTAGCAGGGAGTGATAACTTCTTGATTTCATTTAAGGTCATCTCTGAGAGCTGTACACCCCTATCGACGACCGCTTGAGCCGCCTTTTTAATTTGTGTACGGCTTTCAAACTCTTCCTGTTCCCAATCAGGTGTCGCCGTTTCTACTGTTTTTCGCCCGACGTTACGAGGTCTAACCATTGTTTGCTCCTATCATTTCAAGCCACTGTTCCTCTGTTAACACCGTCACACCTAAGGCTTGTGCCTTGGTTAGTTTTGAACCGGCACTTTCGCCGGCAATCAGGTAGTCGGTTTTAGCAGAGACACTGCCAGTTACTTTTGCGCCTAAGGCTTCTAATTGTTTTTTGGCTTCAGTTCGTGAACCTTGTTGCAGTGAGCCTGTAAGAACGACTACTTTACCATTAAACGGTGAAGACTCATCGACCTTTTCTGCTTCTGGGTCTGGCCAGTGAACACCAGAATCGATTAACCCTTGAATCACTTCCAGGTTATGAGGCTGTTTAAAAAAGGTGACAATATTGTCTGCAACAATCTCACCCACATCTTGTACCTTAATTAATGACTCTAAGGTTGCCGTTTGAATTTTATCTAACTTAATAAAGTGGTTTGCTAAATGTTTTGCGGTGACCTCACCCACTTCTGGAATCCCAAGTGAGTAGATAAAACGCGCTAAGGAGGTCTCCTTAGCTTGATCAATGGCATCCACCACTTTCTGAGCGGACTTGGCCGCCATGCGTTCCAAATTTGATAGCTGTTCAACGGTCAACTTAAAGAAGTCATCGGGGTGTTTAACTAAACCCTGATCTGCCAACTGGACAATAAGCTTGTCACCTAGTCCTTGGATGTCAAAAGCTTTACGGGATACAAAATGCTGTAAAGCACGTTTACGTTGTGCCGGACAATAAAGGCCACCACTGCAACGATAAACGGCTTTATCATGTTCTTTAACGACTTCGGAACCACACTCAGGACACCTTGTAGGCATGGTAAACAATACTGTATTGTCTGGGCGTTTGCTTAACACTGGCCCCACGACTTCCGGAATCACATCGCCAGCACGACGAATAATAACGGTATCGCCAATACGAACATCTTTACGAGTAATCTCATCTAGGTTATGTAAAGTTGCATTAGAGACAATGACACCACCTACCGCAACGGGCTGTAAACGAGCAACAGGGGTTAAGGCCCCCGTTCTACCGACTTGGATCTCAATGTCAAGTAGTTTTGTCCACACCTCTTCGGCTGGGAATTTTCGTGCGATTGCCCAGCGTGGTGCCTTAGCCGTAAAGCCTAACGTTTTGTGACTAGAAATATGGTTAACTTTATAGACAATCCCATCTATTTCATAAGGTAAGTCAGGTCGTTTGGCTTGTAACTCATTGTAATAATTTTGCATGCCAGCTGTGTCATTGACAACGGCTGCATCTGGGTTTGTTGGTAAGCTCCACTCTTTAAATTGGCTAATAACATCAGAGTACAGTTCTGGTAAAGTCCAATCCCCAGTGACCTCACCCCAACCATAAACATAAAAACTTAGCTGGCGTTTGGCCACTACTTTAGGATCCAACTGTCTTAAAGTCCCTGCAGCGGCATTTCGTGGGTTAGCAAAGGCTTTTTCATTATTGGCGAGTTGCTGCTGATTAAGTCTGTCAAATGTCTTTTTAGACATAAAGACTTCACCACGCACCTCCAGAATCTCCGGCCAACCTTCACCAATCAATTTAAGTGGGATCGTTCGGATGGTACGAATATTATGTGTCACATCTTCACCCGTCGTTCCATCTCCACGGGTGGTCGCCTGTACTAAGACTCCATTTTGGTAACGCAAATTAATCGCCAGCCCATCCATTTTGGGTTCAGCGGAATATTGTGTGACCAGAGAAGGCAGAAGTTTTAGATTCGCTTTTTGAAAACTCTCAAGATCCTCTTGGTTAAAAGCATTAGCTAAAGAGTACATTGGGACAGCATGAGTAACAGATTGAAAACCAGCTAAAGGTTGATCCCCAACTCGCTGGGTTGGAGAGTCCTCAGTAATCAGTTCAGGGTGTTGTTTCTCTAGTTCGACAAGTTGATGGTATAACTCATCGTACTGGGCATCACTGATATGTGGATTATCTTCAACGTAATAAGCGTAGTTATGTTGGGCGATTAATTCACGCAACTGTTGAATTTGGTGTTCAGATCGGTTCATTGGAAAACGTCGTGCTTATGAAGAGATAAGAGAGAACGGCTTTCAGTAGTTTAGAAAGCCATATAAGAAATTTGAGATCTATAACGGTTCTGATTCGTATTCTACAGCCGCATCACGCATCGCTTGTAGATCAGACTCTTTGATTAAATGGCGTTCCATATTATATAAACGACCATTAAGACGTTGAGACACTTTTCGTCCCATCATAATCAGATCATGCATGGCAGCTGGTGCACGTACCGAAGTGGGTAGCTCTAAGATCAGTGCAATACCTGGGGTGGTAAAGGTATGCAAATTTTCAGCAGGGAAACTTCCTGGTTCCATAATATTAGCAACTCGAATGATATCGCTACCTTGAGAGTCACGAGTAACGTAAATACCTCTGTCTGAAAACGATAAGCCAACGCCTAATAAAGCTTGATTGACCGCCTCCATGCTGAACTCTTGTCCTGAACCACCTGTGCTTAAAACCATCAAGACAAATACTTGATGTTGTCCTTGAGAAGCAGAAGGTGTTTGGGATGCCGCCGGTGCATTATCATCAGGGATACCAAAGTTGGGTTTTGGAAGATCGCCTACGGTAGAGCCAACTTCGCCAACAGAGTACAGCTCTTCAACTTCTAAAACGTGGTGATTTCCGCCCTTTTTAGCTGTTGGCTCTGAAACTGTTGAAACTTCTGGTTCAATAGTTTCAGAAATAGACTCTGGTTTAGGTTGTTCAAAAGCATCCCCAAAAGCGAAACTTGTTTGATTTTCTGGTGTCTCGTTTTCAACACCGTTGTTTGAAAAGCTTGGCTCTAAAGGTAGATTCTCTGCGTCTAGTATCGCCTCTTTAGTAGGTGTATCATCTATGCCAGTTTTAGCTTGAGCTAAGTCTATTGACGGATTAACGGCCTCTTGAGAGTTCGATGGTTCCGCTTTCTGAGGACTTTGTTGGCGTTTTTTACTGAAAAAATAAAGTACGGCAATCACAATCACTGCAAATATCAGCAATACTAGCTGCAATTCATTCATGAAAACGGCTCTCCAATAATTGGGTTTTGTGGTTACATCCGAATAGGAATAAACCAATATAAAATAAAGATGATTGTACCTTTTATAGACCCAATATTTCCAGTCAAATTAGGTTAAAATTCGATGTAATTAATTGTTCCATCAGATCACAAAACTCAGGTGTTTGTCTTGGCTAGTGGTGCAAATACGTTTTAACAAAATAACTAATTGAAATCACAGTCATTCATGAGTAAGCGTTGCGATGTATCATTCAAATATTAATAGCCACTCTTACAGCCCTCAAATCATTTTGGGGGTGGATATTGGTACTAGCGGTGTGCGTGGTTGTATTGTTGAAGTTAAAACTGATCAGAGAGTTTCAGATAGAAAACTGACCGAAACTATTCTAGTTGAACACACTGTACCGATGGTTTTTCCTGATAAAGATCCTGCTAGTGGTGCAAGCACTCAAGATCCAGCCGTTTGGACACACGCTTTTGAACAGCTGTTTTTAGAGTTGGCAGGTAGTGTATTTTTAAAACAAGTCACCCATATTGTTGCGGATGCAACCTCCTCCACTGTTCTGCTTTGTGATTCTGATGGAAAAGCTTTAACGAACGCCTTAATGTATGATGATCAGCAAGCAAAAGAGCCTGCTAAAGCGGTACAGGAGCTGGTTACGCAAGACGGATTTGAAACGGCTGCCACAGGTGCAAGCAGCACCCTGGCAAAAGTTTTATTGTTAAGAGGGCAACTACAAGAATCAAAACCATCCTTAAAAGAGGCTGTGATTTGTCATCAGATTGATTGGTTTAATCATTGGTTAACCGGAAAACTAGCGATTACTGATGAAAACAGTGCCTTAAAACTCGGTTACGACTCAGTGAATAATCAGTGGCCTATTTGGATTATTGATTTATTAGCAACAAAATCAAACTCAACAGGCCTGGTCACTTCTTTACCTACCGTATTAAAACCAGGTACACCCATTGCTGCTGTTAGTCATGAAATGGTATCACGATTTGGCTTATCAAAGTCAACCGTCGTTCATGCGGGTACCACAGATAGTATCGCTGGATTCTTAGCTTCTGGCGCTTCTAAGATTGGTGATGCAGTCAGTTCTTTAGGATCTACGCTTGCCGTTAAGTTAGTCTCTAAAAAGCCCGTTTTTAATATTGATTATGGTATTTACAGTCACCGTTTAGGCGATAACTGGTTGGTCGGTGGTGCCTCAAACGCTGGCGGGGCTGTATTATTACATTTTTTCCCTCTTGAGAAGATTAAGACCTTACTGGCTGAGTTACTCAAGCCCGGGTGTATTGATAGATGGCAACCAAGATCTTTACCTGATTATTATCCATTAATCAAAGCCGGCGAACGTTTTCCTGTTGCAGATGCACACTTAAAACCTAAACTGCCCGTATTTGAAAAAGATGCAGATCACAAACAACAGCGTGAGTTTTTATTAGCAATGATTCAAGGTTTAACCCAGATCGAAAAACTTGGTTATCAACGCCTTGAAGAATTAGGGGCAAACTCTGTCCAACGTCTATTTACCGTTGGTGGTGGAACTAAAAATAGAGTCTGGCAAGCTTTACGTCAGCAACATTTAAATACTCAATTTACAGAGCCAGATTCGCTTGATGCTGCTTTTGGTGTCACGCGTTTGGTTAGCCAATTTTATAAACCTTGAGAGTTTTGACACGAATCCCACTCGTGCAGAACTCTCGCATTAAAGAGAACAGTTATGTCATACACAACAGAAAGCCTCATTGAAGCCTTAAAAAAGGGCGCAGTAGAATTTAACCCTGTGATCCAAGTGATTGATTCAGAATACGAATTTACACCGACACGTTTCGTTAATGGTAACCAGATTAATGAAGCTAACACCAACAATGGCTCTTGCAAAATTTTTGCTTTTGCTAAGCTCAATGGACTGAGTGAACAGGCTGCATTGAATGCGTTTGGAGACTATTACACAGTAGATGTATTGCAGAACCCTGATAAAGAAGATCATCAGAATATTCGTAACTTTATCACACAGGGTTGGAATGGAATTAAGTTTGACGGTGAAGCCTTAGTTAAAAAATAAAAGACTTACAAACCAAAATGCCAACTGAACAGGCCTGCTCTGTTGGCATTTTAGTCGCACTAAGTTTATTCAGTTACAGTTTGTAACCAATTAAGCTGCGTGAACTTTTTTAACCAATTCTAAATCTAAAAAGCGATGCCCACGAGCGTCACCGGCTAAGACCGTAAATGGATTGCTTGAGTCACCCATTTGATCTAATACTAGATCCGCCTCACTGAAATCATCTTCTTTAGTATATTCATTAATCGTAATGATTGTCTTAAGGTTTGCACCTAATGAAGACAGGATACCGTTACGTGAATCTTCAAATGCAATGGCATCCGCTGCTGTTAAGTTCATCTGTTCTAGAGCCCAGTCGTATATATCTGGAGCCGGTTTTTTAGCAGGCACAATATCACCTGCCGCAATCACTTCAAACCAGCTTTCAGAATCCGCTCCTAATGTATTTTCAAGCAATGCGGTCACGTTTTCAGGGGTGGTGGTGGTTACCACCGCCATACGCATACCCGTTGAACGTGCTTCGTTAATTAGGTTCTCAACACCAGGTCGTAGAGGAATTTTACCTTCTGCCATTAACTGAGTGTAAAACTTAGTTTTAGCTGCATGTAACCCTTTAACAAACTCATCAAACGCTGCTGGCTTTTCAAAATCTGTATTGAATTTCTCTAAGTAGAAACGGATACGCTCTTTACCGCCTGTAACCGCTAGTAACTCACCATATAAGGCTTCATCCCAATTCCAGTCTAACCCCGCTTCTTTAAAAGCCATATTAAACGCTGGACGGTGACCATCACGCTCGGTATCTGCTAATGTTCCATCTACATCAAATAGTAATGCTTGTAACTCTGTCATGGGATTATTCCTCTAAATATTACTTGACTAAATTGCTGCGAATCTTGCTCTATCTAGATTGAAACTTCAAGGAAAATCGGTTTTTTATACAACTTTATAAAATTTCCTTAATAAAGAGATTAATAAAAACTGCTTGTTGCTACCTAGAAAACCTGCTATAAAATGCGGTTAAATATTTCATACAAAATGTCATTCAAATTACCTTAATCATATAGAAGAGGCTTGTTTGACTCAATTAAGGCCTGTAGTATACATACTTACTGCAAAATAAAAGGCCAGAGGTTTTAGGAGAAAATTATGGATACACAAACGGATTTTATTGAAGATTACCCTCCGTACGTTCCGGCAAAGAATGAAGAGTATATGAGTCCTGCAATGCTAGAGCATTTTAAAGATAAGCTTAACGCATGGAAAGTTCAGTTGATTGAAGAAGCGAGCTCAACCGTTTCTCATCTGCAGACTGACTCTGATACGCCAGCTGATCCAAATGATCGTGCTTCTCAAGAAGAAGAGTTTGCGCTTGAATTACGTACACGTGATCGCGAAAGAAAGTTAATTTCAAAAATTGATAAGTCTTTAAAAGATATCGAATCAGGTGACTATGGTTACTGCAAAATTAGTGGTGATGAAATCGGTCTAGCTCGTATGGAAGCTCGCCCTACTGCGACTCTTACTGTTGATATGAAAACCAAACAAGAGTTACGTGAAAAACAAGGTGTTGCTTAACCTTTTCTTGTTTAGTTAAAAGAAGCCAGGTCTTTACCTGGCTTTTTTGTTTAGTCGCCAAGTCCTAGCCTTTTAGTTTTTAATTGTTGATTGCTTACATTGAATATAGAACGTCTCATTGATCAGCTTTGTCTGCCTCAAACTTATCCGCATGCAGTGGAAGTGATTACCACCATTGAAACCCATATCTCCGTGGTTTTCCTGACGGGGGAGTTTGCTTACAAACTTAAAAAACCAGTTGATTTTGGTTTTCTTAACTTCACTCAAAAAGCAGATCGTGAGTTTTTTTGCCAACAAGAGCTTAGGTTGAATCGACGTACCGCTCCTGATCTATATCTCGATGTTGTGCCAATTTATCAAACCGCAGATGGAGAGGTGAGCTTTCATCAACCGCAAGCTCCCGTAAGCAATCAGGAGCCGATTGATTATTTAGTTAAGATGAATCAATTTGAACCGAATTGGGTGTTGGGCCGTTATTTAAGGGATCACAGCATCACCCTTGAACAGGAAAGTCTATTAGCCAAACGCATAGCCGACCTTCATCAAACTGCCAACCTTGTTGCCACTGAATCACACTTAGGTGAGCCTGAAACCTTATTGCAGCCGATGTTGGATAATTTTCCAACCTTGCTAGAAAACTGCAGTTCCGATTATAAACCCCGTTTGCAAGCCTTATTGGATTGGACAAATCAACAGTTCAAATTGTTACGCCCTCTTCTAATTAAGCGTAAACAACAGGGCTTTATTCGTGAATGCCATGGCGATCTTCATTTAGACAACATCACCCTAATCAATGACACCCCAACTTTGTTTGATGGAATTGAGTTTAATGACGAATTCCGCTGGATTGATGGGATTAGTGATTTGGCTTTTTTATTGATCGATTTAGAGTTTCGTGGACAACCCGCCTTTAAGCGTCGAATTCTAAGTCAATATTTAGAAATTACGGGTGACTATGCTGCGCTTGAACTATTAAGTTTTTATCAAGTATACCGCTCACTGGTTCGAGCCAAAATATCCGCTTTACGTTTAAGTCAGTTAACCAAGGGATCACTTGAACACAATCACTTT
>JAYENR010000081.1:0-17918 GCA_034722175.1 Pseudomonadota bacterium
GTATATTGAGTATTACAATACAAAACGAATCAAGGTGAAACTAAAAGGCCTGACTCCGATAGAATATCGAAATCAGGCCTTAGGTGCCACTTAACTAAAATGTCCAACTTATTGGGGTCACTTCATTTGCTGGTTTTTTATTTTAAGGGCTTTTAAAGTCCCGTTTTAAATTGGGATCTATAAGAGAACTTATTTTTCAGGAAGACTATCAACAAGAGAATGGATGTTTTCTTGTCCATAGGTACTTCTTAAGGTTTCAGTTACATCTGTGTCTTCTGCTGTGATCGTATTAATAGGGATGATGTTCCCACTAGCATCGGTTGTAAATACATGCCAGATGTCTTCATTGCCTTGCCCGCCAGTGATAGGGGCGTTGAAGGTGTATTGTTGTCCATATTGGTCAATGGCAATCACTTGGGCATTTGAGGTGGTAGCAATAGACCCTAAACCGCTAAAGTGATGAACATAAAAGTTATACACGCCAGGTATGACCTGTTGGATGGTGGTTGTTTCTGGTCCAAAACTAGAAGTATCATCTCGGTCTAAATAGGCAGTAGCGTTTGGATAAGTAAATTCATCCGTTACCTCATTGTATTCAGTTGTACAGTTTGAATTTTCATCTAAAGCGGTATCCGCCCAGCACATACCATAGTATGAAGTATGAAAACGCTCATCTGAACCTTCGATAGGACCCGTTAAATGAGAGTCTAGATCGCTTGGATCTTCTGCCCAGCTAAGAATAATCGTTAAGTCTGCAGAAGTGTTGATATCAGTAATATTCGTTTCTGGAAGCATATAAAGAGCATCGGTTAAGCCAATAATACTGCTGTCTACAAAGATGTTTTCATAACGTGTATAAAATCCGTCTTTGGTTAATTCAAGCGTATAGGCACCAGGGATTAAATCTACAAAACTTAATTGACCATGTGAATCCGTGGTAGCAGTCTGTAATACCGTTCCGTACAGATTGTTTTGGCCTTCACGAATACTCACGTTAGCACCATCAATAGGGGTGCTATTGGTCGTAGCATTAATGACTGAGGCATTGTAGGTAACCGGGGCTGTTTCACTTAGATCTAATACAGGGATTAACGCAATACTGATTTGGCTGGATGCAGAGAAAGTACTCATATTTAGATATTGAGTATTTTGATAACCATCAGCTTCTACAACAAGGTTAAAAACGTTATAACGTGGCAAAGCAAGTGCAAAATCACCATTAGCATCGCTACTTGCAGAAAAGACTTCTCCTGTAAAAGTATTAGTTGCAGTAATTGAGGCTGTCGTGATCGGTGTGTCGGTTAAGCCAGCTGTGATTCGTCCAGAGACTGAAGCCGTAGTTGCATCATCATTTTCTTCCATTGCTTGGATATCAACGGTTGTGATAATAGGTGTGTAGCTATCATCTTGAATGTTAACGCTACTTCCGTCATAGGCAATGTTTAGTTCATCTAAAATTAAATCATAGCCTGTACTGTCTGCTACGAATGGCTGAGTGAAGTGATTAAAACTTGTAAAGCCAGTATCGGCAAATCTACTGTTCACTGTGGTGATTGCCGCTTCAACTTGAGTTTGGAATAGTGCACGATCAATGACCGAAAATGAATCAAAGAAAGCTCTAAATGTAAGATTAGCAGGCATAGACTGTGAAACAATGACACTTGTAATGGGGGTGATGTTGGCACCAGAGTCATCATTAGAATAGGAATATAATTCAATTCCATTAGAATCATCATTTACTCTTACTAAGAAAGGCGGGGTTAAAGATGAGACATCAGCACTGTACTCTCCTAATGCATTCGTTGTTGTTGCAACTGTATTTCCAACACTACCTCGAACTAGGATATTTGCATTTGCTAAAGGTGCACCAATTGCTGCTACACCCTCTAAAGAGTCGTCATTTGATTGATAGCTAGTTGTGTCAGCGTCAGTGTTCGTGTCATCTGATGAGCTAGAGCTTCCCCCACCACACCCGGATAAAAAAACAGGGAATAGTGCGCTTAGAATAAGATATGATGATTTTTTCATAAATTCCTCAAGTTACAATTATTTAAACAAAGTATATTTTGAGTGGGTAATAATACTTTATCAGTGCGTAATTGTTAATTGATTTCAGTAGAAATTCACATATATTTATGTGTTTATTTGTAAGTGTTTGATTTGTATTGATTGTGTGTAATGTTAATTGAGCATGTGGTCATCATTTGCTTTGGATCCATTGCTACAAAGTAACTAAAACGTCATTTTATAAACTGAACAGGCCTGTTCAGTTTGTTTTTAGTTCTAAATTAAAGACATAAAAAACCGCCATTCAAATGCTTGAATAGGCGGTTTTTTTATAGATGTCGTTTTTCTATTCTAAAGAACCTGTTGCATCATTGTCGTGTGCTTCAATTGTATTAACGGATACTGGCATCCCATTTTCATCGGTAGTAAAGACATGCCAGATATCATCTTCACCTTCACCGCCAGTAATCGGTGCGTTGAAGGTGAATGTTCGACCAAAATTGTCAATAACTTTCACGATTGCATTGGAGGTTTCAGAAATAGAGCCTTCAGCTGTTCCAAAAACCGGGTCTAGGTAATGGTGGACATAAAAATTATAGTTTCCTTCTGTCATTTGAGTGACAACGATGGTCTCAGGGCCATAGCCGTTTACATCATCACGGTCTAAAAAGGCTGTCGCATTAGGGTAACTTTCATCAACTTTTTCACAGTTGGCTTGATCACTTAAGGCGGTATCAGCCCAACACATATCTTCAGATGTTAATACTTGTATATGAAAGCGTTCGTCTAGGTTCGATTTTGCTCCTGTTAAGTGAGCGTCTAAATCAGCAGGGTTTTCATCCCACTGCAAGGTAATAGTCATTGAGGTAACCACAGGGATGCTCTCAGTGGGTTCTGCTTCTGGTTCGGCCTGTTGAGGCACTAAGAATAGTTGCCCGTCTGCAGACCCACTGTTGACAAAAACATTCTCAAATTGAGTGTGGTAACCGTTTTTGCTTAGTTCTAAGGTGTAGTTGCCAGGTGCTAAGTCAGCAAAACTGAATTGACCGCCAGAATTTGAACTTGTTGTTTGCATTGCGGCATCGGTTTTATTGTTTTGGCCTGAACGTAAGGTTACATCGACACCATTGATTGCAGTATCCGTTGAAGAGGCATCAATAATGGTTGCCGAATAGGTAACTAGCTCTGTTTCGGCAGTCATGATAATGGTGGAGAGGCTGATATTGCTACTCTGTGTTTGAGTGCTGATGTTATTAACTTCCACGGTTTGGTAGCCATCGGCTAAAGCTTGAATATTAAAATTTTGGTCTCGTAATAGGGTTAATACAAACTCTCCTGAAGAATCGGATGTGGCCGTTATGTTTATTGTTGTATCAGCAGAGGTATTTGTTGCAATAATCGTTATATTCTCTAGCGGGGTATTAGAATCATTCACGATACGTCCAGAAAGCGAGACTTCATTGGTTACAACGATCGGTTCGTAATTATCATCAAGTAATACAACGCTTGAACCATAGAATGTGATGTTTAATTCATCTAATACTGCGTCATAACCTGTACTATCAGCCGTAAACTCTCCAGAGAAATGATTAAATTCACTGAATCCATCATTGGTTACTAAGTCGTTGATGGCGAGGGTTTGTGTACTGATATTGGATTCAAGTTGGGCGAAATCGGTATCAACAAAGTTGGTAAATAAATCTTGTAAAGTGGCATCACTAGGCAGTGATTGAGCCATGATTAAACTGGTTACAGGAGTGATATTTACATTAGAAGTGATAGATGCCGCATAAGAGTACAGTTCAACCCCCCTTGAAGAATCATTAACTTTGAGCATATAAGGCGCGGTTAAGGTTGAAACATCAACAGTAAAAGCGCCCTCATCAAAAGTTGTGTTAACCACTGTTAAGCCTAACGAGCCTTTTACGGTGACATTGGCATTTTGTAAGGGGGCACCAACTGCAGCTATCCCGCTTAAGTTTGTACCAGAGGTTGAACCACCATTATCGGTAGAACTGCTGCCTCCGCCACAACCGACCAATAATAGGGCAAAGCTTAGGCTCAATAAGTGGCTCAATAGTTTCATAAAATGCTTCTTAACTCATGGGGGTGTTTTCTGATACTGTGCGTATTTTACGATTTAAGTGATTGTCTTATAAAGTGATTTCGCAAATATTTTTAATTTAATGTCATTAAAGAGTCATGATAAGCACAAAAGAACAGATCGCTTGAGGTTTAAAATCGGCCATAAAATGATGAGGGTTGTCATACAGTGGGGACTCTAATAAGAGTTGAAACGAAGTCGCATGCCGCAAGTGGTTGAACGCTATTTTAGAGCGTTAATCTTTATTCACTTCTGTTACTGTTCCGATAAAATGGCTTAAAGTAAGGTCTTCATTCAGTGTGTAGTGATGATAGTGTCCGTTTTTAACTTTGAAAAAATATTGTTCACCTATCTCACATGACCAGTTTTTAGCGTCTTGAATGGTGCAGTTATTCAGCTGCTCTACAAATAGGCGTTGGGCAAAACTATTTTCGACGTTTTGTTTAGCAGTGGCACGGTTTTCTACTGGGTATAAGGTAAATTGAATAGTACCAGCGTCTTTCATTGCCGCAGAACAGGTTGGTTGATTCCATGAATCGAATCCAGAATCACATAGCTGTTGTTTCGCCTTAACCTCTAATATAGTCGGTTCTGAACTACATCCAGATAATGTCAGGATAACGGCTGAAAAACTCAGTAGAAAAAGTCGAATCGATGGAATCATTTAGTAACCTTGGTTTTGTTATTTTGTCGGTAATTGTTTAATAAAGTCTGAGATTTTATTCACTGCTTTAATCAGTTGTTCACTATTGGTTGTGTAGGCCAATCGGACATGGTGTTTACCTTGAAGGGCTCCGAAATCTGTTCCCGGCGTAATCGCAACGCCCGTTTTCTGAAGCAGTATTTCGCAAAATTTTTCTGAGTCAGTGCTCCATTCTGAGATATCCCAATACAAATAGAAGGCACCTTGCGGTAACACTTTAAGTTTAAATCCGGCTTGTTGCATTGCGTTAAACAACACATCTCTACGTTCTGCAAAGGTTTGTCTTCGTTGTTCTAATTGCAATAGGGCATCCGGTTCTAAGACTCGTAGCGCTGCATATTGAGAGAGAGTGGGGGCTGCTAAAAACAGGTTCTGGCCTAAACGATCTAAAATCGGCATTAAAATTTTAGGTGCCACACACCAACCTAACCGCCAACCGGTCATAGCAAAGAACTTGGAAAATGAGTTAATCACTATGATATTTTCGGGTCTGTTTTTATTTGCCAAAATGCTTTCAGCAGGCCTGTTATATACCAAGCCTTGATAGATTTCATCAACAATTAAAAAAGCATTTCGTTCGGCTAAAAAATGGGCCATTTTCATTAACTCATCTTGCTCAATTACCGTTCCGGTTGGATTAGCGGGTGAGGCAACCATCACGACCTTAGTGTCATCTTGCCAATGACTTTCTAGCAAATCAAAATTAAGTTGATAATTTGATTTTTCAGACGTCGGTACACTGATTAATGCGCCCTGTAATAAGTTTACAAACTGACGATTACATGGGTAAGTTGGATCGGTCATTAATACTTTGTCGTCAGGATTTAATATAGCGGTTAAGACCAGTTGCAAGGCACTCGAAGAACCGGGGGTTAACATTATATTTTCAGAAGAAACCACGGCTTGATAAAAGCTTTGATAGAACGCACTGAGTTTGTTTCTTAATTCTGACAAACCCAAGGTTGGCGTATAGTGTGTTAAGCCTTTTTGTGAGGCTTCAAACGCTGCTTGATGTACACAGTTCAAAGAGGGAAAGTCGGGTTCACCAATTTCCATGTGGATAATGTCTCTACCTTGGCTTTCTAAAGCTTTGGCTTCGCCTAAAATCTTCATGACTCGAAAGGGTTGAATTGTTTGAGCAACAGTAGAGATAGGGGCTTCAAAAATAGGCATGGTGATTGAGTCAGAAGGTTATAAGTTAAAGGTGCATTATAAATGGCTTAGCGATGAGATAAAGCCTTCTTGTTGTGAGAGTTGTTTTGAACAGGTAAATTGAAGGTTATAAAGGGTTGATGTTTCGTTTTAAGGGAGATTTATGATTATTTAAGACGATAAGTAGGCGAATCTAGTTTGGAGTTAGCAGGGCTCTATAACAAGTGGTAAAATGTTGAGCTAATTAATTAATAACCGTTTGTAAACCTTTGGGATTAGGAGAGAGCATGCCTTCATTTGATATTGTTTCTGAATTAGATAAACACGAATTGCAAAACGCTTTAGATCAGGCGAATAAAGAGGTCACGACTCGTTATGACTTTAAAGGCACGGATTCGTCATTTGAATTAAAAGACACAATGGTCACGATGAAAACGCAGTCTGATTTTCAGTTGGATCAGATGTTTGATATTTTGGTACAAAAAGCGAACCGTCGTGGGATTGATGTGAAATGCATGGAACGAAAGGATGCAGATGTTCAGCTCAAAACGGCAAAACAAGTTATTGAAATGAAAGAAGGGTTGGATGCACCTTTAGCGAAAAAAATCATTAAAGCCATTAAAGACTCAAAGATTAAAGTTCAGTCAGCTAACCAAGGTGATAGCATCCGTGTGACGGGTAAAAAACGTGACGATCTTCAGCAAGTGATGCAGTTATTAAAGAGTATGGAAGATTTAGAGCTACCTTTACAGTTTAATAACTTTAGAGATTAACGCCTCTTTTTTGAATAAGTTGTTGTTTAGCTCAATGCTTAGCGAACAACTTACCTAACTCCCATTTCAAATTTATCAAAGAATTGACCATAATGAAACTGCAAGAAACCATGAACCTAAATAAAGAACAAGCTCAAAACATCGCATCTGTATTAGCTGAAGCCCTGCCTTATATCCAGCGTTTTTCTGGTAAAACTATTGTGGTTAAATATGGTGGTAACGCCATGACCGATGAGAAGCTTAAGGAAGGCTTTGCTCGTGATATTGTGATGATGAAGTTAGTGGGTATGAATCCAATCGTAGTACACGGTGGTGGACCACAAATTGGTAACTTACTTGAACGTGTTGGAAAAGAGTCAGAATTTGTTCAGGGGATGCGTGTCACCGATACTGAAACCATGGATATTGTCGAAATGGTCTTGGGCGGACAGGTTAACAAAGAGATTGTGAACTTAATTCATCGCCACGGTGGAAACTCAGTTGGTTTGACAGGTAAAGATGGTAATTTGATCTGCGCTAAAAAGATGGAGATGACCCGTGATGCGCCCGAGCTGAATGCGCCAGAGATTATTGATTTAGGGCATGTAGGAGAGGTCGGTAAGATTAATCGTAAAGTCTTGGATATGTTAATTCAGGGTGATTTTATTCCTGTCATCGCCCCAGTAGGGGTTGGTGTGGACGGTCACTCTTATAATATCAATGCCGACCTGGTTGCCGGTAAAGTAGCGGAAGCATTGAATGCTGAGAAACTAATTTTATTGACGAATATTCCTGGGTTATTAGATAAACAAGGGCAGTTATTAACAGGTTTAAGTACAGAAAAAGTCGATGAATTAATCAAAGATGGTACGATTTACGGTGGTATGTTACCTAAGATTCAATGCGCACTGGATGCGGTACAAAACGGAGTCAAGTCGTCGCATATTATTGATGGACGAGTGGAACACGCTGTCATGCTAGAAGTCTTTACGGATGAAGGGGTTGGGACGCTCATTACCGCCTAACCAGTTAAGAGTGATCTCACTCTAGCGAGATGAATTAGAAAAGGAAACTAATATGGATTTAGAGTTATTATTAAATGATTACGCCATTCCATGGGGAATCAAGGTCGCAATGGCACTTGTGATTTTTGTTGTGGGTAAATGGGTTGTTAAGATCGTGGTTAACCTAGTTAAGAAGTTGCTAGGCCGTAGTCAATCAATGGATGAAATGTTGATTAACTTCGTTGCCTCGATTGTGAATGCAGTACTATTGCTGTTCGTTATTATTGCGGCATTGGATCAATTAGGTGTGGATACTACCTCACTTATTGCTCTAATCGGTGCGGCAGGTTTAGCGATTGGTTTAGCATTGCAAGGTTCAATGCAAAACTTTGCAGCGGGTGTGATGATTCTAGTCTTTAAACCATTTAAAGCAGGCGACTTTGTTGAAGCCGGTGGTGTATCAGGTGTCGTTGAGATGGTTAATATCTTTAGCACAACCATGCGTACCGGTGATAACAAAGAGATTATTGTGCCAAATGGTGGCATCTACTCTGGGCCAATTACCAACTTCTCTGCACGCGATACTCGCCGTGTGGATATGGTATTTGGCATTGGTTACGATGATGACTTCCGTCAAGCCAAAGCCATTTTAGAAAAACTGGTGGCTGAAGATGATCGTATTCTGAAAGACCCTGCACCGACGGTCGGTTTATCTGAGCTGGGTGACAGCAGTGTCAACTTTGTGGTTCGTCCTTGGGTAAATTCTGCAGACTATTGGGCTGTTATGTGGGATATGAACGAGAAAGTTAAAACGGAATTTGATGCCGCTGGTATCTCAATTCCATACCCACAAATGGATGTGCATTTGCATAAGCAAGAAGCCTAATCATTATCAAATTTTAAGCTAATAACACGATGCGTGAAGAGGCCACTCAATTGAGTGGCTTTTTTATGCCTGCAATATTTGTTTATCAAGTTTATAAAAGGCAGGTTTGAACAGAGTAATGTCGCTTACAATAGCGGCATGGATTTATTTGAACAAAGTTTATTGTTTGTTGTCTCTCTGGTGGCCAACTTGTTTTCAGCTCTAGCGGGCGGTGGTGCAGGCCTGTTGCAACTGCCTGCTTTATTGTTTCTAGGCTTGCCGTTTGGTGTTGCTCTAGCGACACATAAGGTCGCCAGTGTCTTTTTGGGTTTGGGGGCAACGTTACGTCATCTGAAATCTTCAACCTTTGATTGGCGTTTCTCGACGTTTATATTGGCAACAGGCCTGCCTGGCGTGGTGTTAGGAGCCAGCATTATCTTGCAAGTTGACGAACAGCTTTCCCAGTTCTTACTTGGCATTTTAACATTGGGCTTAGGTCTATACTCTTGGTTTAAACCTGAACTAGGTCAACAGGAATCGATTGATAACCGACATTTAAGAGGCTTGTTAATTGGTGGCTTGGTACTGTTTTTTATTGGTGCTTTAAACGGTTCATTAACCTCAGGTACGGGATTGTTTGTTACCCTGTGGTTAGTTAGGTGGTTTGGTTTGGATTATAAGACTGCGGTGGGGTATACCCTGATTCTGGTCGGCATATTCTGGAATGGTTCCGGAGCCTTGACACTTGGATTGTTAGGCAGTATTCAATGGGATTGGTTACCTGCTTTGATATTAGGTTCATTGATTGGCGGTTACTTGGGAGCGCACTTTGCAATTGTAAAAGGGAATCGACTCGTTAAGCGAAGTTTTGAGGTGGTTACGATCTTAGTTGGCATGTCATTAATAGTTAAAGCAATGACGTAAGGAATTGGTTTTAAACGAACCTAATAGCGGTTATTTTGGCGAATAAAAAAGGCCAGTCAGATAGTTCTGACTGGCCTTTTTGATAGGTGCGACACCTAAAATGTCGAGTAAAAAATTACTTAATAATTTCTAACTCTACACGACGGTTTTGAGCACGACCTTCTTTGGTTGAATTATCTGCAACTGGTTGAGATTCACCCATACCTTTTGCTTCAATACGCTTGCCATCAATTCCTTTACCTTCTAAGTAAATTTTAACAGCTGCTGCACGACGCTCTGAAAGTGCTTGGTTATAAGCTTCACTGCCCGTTGCATCTGTGTGTCCAGTTACTTTTACATTCTTATCTGGATTACGAGCCATATAACCAGAATAAACATCTAACTCTTCAGTCGCAACTGGTTTTAGAACAGCCATATCAGTATCGAAGAACCCACGGAAAGCTGCTGGTGCATCTTCTTTTACTTCAGCAACTGGAGCTGGTTTAGGTGCTGGTGCTGGTGCAACAACTGGTGCTGGAGCTGGCTTAGGCTCTTCCCAACCTTCACATTTAGCAATGGCTGTTTCTTTAGTCCAGTCGATAGTACGTACACAACCACCGAAAGCATCACGAACAATATCACCATCAGAATCTACTGCATAGGCAAACTGGTCATTACCTTTAATATCCGTATTCACAGCCGCAGGAGCCATCACAGCTGTTGGCGCTGCTTTTGCTGCTGGAGCTGCAACCGCTTTAGCCGCAGGAGCAGGTGTTTCACAAGCTGCGATCGCTGTGTCTTTAGTCCAATCAATTGAACGCACACAAGAACCGTAACTATCACGAACGATGTTACCACTTCCATCAACAGCATAAGCTGTTGTGCCGTTAGTTGAAATGTCTGCTGCTTGAGCTGGCGCCATTGCAACCATAGAAATGATTGCGACTAGAGGAAGAAGTTTTGTTTTCATCTGGAATTCCTTTTTGGTTTACTTTTTTAGGTAGAGTTTTTATAAACTCTTTATTTCTAATTAAAATATAACATGTTCAAAATAAAGTTCCTAGAGATTAGTTAGAAACCTTAAGCATATAAGTTATTTAACGATCATTTTACGAATTTATTGAGTTAAATATTGGTCGTGAGTCTAATTTCTTTGGGACGAATAAATTGAATGAGACGGCCATCACCAGAATTGAGTTCGTTCCAGTCATCAGGTAAGACAAAATGTGCCAAGCTAGCGGTTGGGAAAAGGTGGGTTTCAGCTTCTTCGGTATGTTTATGTAAGAAATTGAAAAGGCGCTCTAAACCAGGGTTGTGACCAATAATCATTAAACGTTCCACATCAGGTGCATTCGCCAATATCTGTTTTAAGTTTTCCAGTTCAGCTTCGTACAATTCATCGACAGTTTGAGTTTCTGATCCACACTCACTGCAAATTCGTTTTAAGGTTTGTTGAGCACGTTTGGCTGGGGAGGTTAAGATTAGATTAGGGGTTAGATTTTGCTGTTGAATCCATTTGCCCATTTTTGAGGCATTTTTTCGCCCTCTCTCAGAAAGAGGGCGATCAATATCCGCTAAACCCTCATCCTTCCAGTCAGACTTTGCATGGCGTAACAGAATCAATTCTCGAAGTCGGTTAGGCATAGTGGACTATTGACCTTTAAAAATGACAGTAAGCGGTTAAGGGTAACAAATTAACCAATACCATACTGTTTACGATATTCAACCATCGCATCTAAATAGTGTTGCATCTCTGGTTGAGTTTTTAGGTAATCGATAATATCGTTTAAGTTGATAATGCTGACTACTGGAATGCCATACTCTGCTTCCACCTCTTGAATCGCTGACAATTCCCCTTTGCCTTTTTCCATACGATCTAAGGCAATTAAGACACCCGCTGGTTTGGCACCGTTAGCAGTAATGATATCAATCGCTTCACGAATCGCTGTTCCAGCGGTAATCACGTCATCGATAATCAGTACATCACCTTCTAAAGGATGACCTACAATGTTTCCACCTTCACCATGATCTTTCGCTTCTTTACGGTTGAACGCATAAGGCTTGTCGATTTGGTGATCTTGCGCTAAAGCAACACTGGTAGTGGCAGCCAGAGGTATGCCTTTATAAGCGGGCCCAAATAACACATCAAATGGAATCTTAGAGTCAGCCACTGCATCCGCATAACCTTTAGCTAAGGTTGCCAGTTGTCCGCCTGTGTTGAATAGGCCTGCATTAAAGAAATAAGGGCTGATACGCCCTGATTTTAAAGTGAATTCTCCAAGCTTTAAAACGCCAGCTTGCATGACAAATTCGATAAATTGATTTTTATTCATTGAGTAAACTTTTTGTTAGAGGTTTGATTATCTTATCCAAGCAAAAACCTGCTCGCAAGTTTTTTACTATTTAGCGATAAGGTTATTTTTTAGTTTGAGCGGCGAAGTCCTTGAGTGCTTGAATCTCTTGAGGCCAAATGGCCATATCGATGGTTTCGAGCGTCATTGGGATTTCGTCAATTCTAGGATCTTGCATAAGCTGTTTAAAGGCATCCCAGCCAATTTCACCTTGACCTAAGCTGTGATGACGGTCCAGTCTTTGACCTAAGGTCGCTTTAGAGTCATTGATATGCATGCCTTTAAGGTATTCAAATCCCACGACATCTGAAAAATCCTGCATCACACCAGCATAGTCATTTTTTAGATCGTAACCAGCAGCATAAGCGTGACAGGTATCAATACAGACACCAACTCGACTTTTATCTTCCACTTTGTCAATGATATAAGCCAGCTGTTCGTGTTTATAACCTAGGTTTGAACCCTGGCCTGCCGTGTTTTCAAGTACTGCGGTTACGCTAGTGGTTTGGTCAAGTGCGAAGTTAATGGATTCTGCAATGTAGTCCATGCACGTTTCTTCTGAAATTTCTCGCAGATGGCTGCCCGGATGAAAATTTAATAAAGTGATACCGAGCTGTTCACAGCGTTGCAGTTCATCAATAAAGGCATCCAATGATTTCTGACGTTTATCAATATCAGGATGCCCTAGGTTAATTAAATAGCTGTCGTGAGGCAGAATTTGTTTCGAGGTATAACCATATTTTTCGCAATTGGCTTTAAACAGATCGATGCTCTTTTCTGTTAAGGGTTTAGCAACCCATTGACGTTGGTTTTTAGTAAACAGAGCAAAGGCGGTGGCACCAATTTCGTGAGCTCGAATGGGGGCGTTTTCGACACCGCCAGCGGCAGATACATGAGCACCAATGTATTTCATAAATTTTTCCTGTGAATGGCATGCCAAGTTGGCACACTCTCTGCGTAGTAACTATTAAAGACGCATTATACAGAATAAAGTCGCCAGAATATTGACACCGATAAACTTGCTTTATTGATTAGATGTTTAAGGTCAGAACACATAAGGAAAAGGGTATGCCAATAGATTTACGAGAAGTCGAACCTTTAGGGTCAAAAAGTGTTTTATTGGAACAGGCCATGCGCCGTCAGAGAGGAAACGGAACGGGACAAGGCTTTCCTGAAGATATGGATATGTCAGATATGGTGTCAGCCGATTTTGAATGGTTAAATGAAGATAAAACGGCCATCAAGAACTTGGTTGCCCAGATGGATGCTTCCATTGGTCAGTTAGCTCAACAAATGCGAGTTTTAGATGAACAAGCCAAGCAGTCACGCACTCAGGTGGAAAAAGAGCAGCAATTGCTGTTTAAACAGATAAAAACCTTGAATGGGCTACTAAAGAAACAGGTGGATATCTTCTCTTCAGTTGAACGTCAAATGTCGGATATTGAGATTCAACAAAATAACTTGATTCCACAAGTTGGAATCGGTTTAGTAGCGGGGTTAATGTCAGCGGCAACCATTTTAGTGACTGCTCCGTGGATGACGGTATTAATGGAAAATATTCGTTAAAAGCCATTTAGTCTTTAAACTATGTGTTTTGAGCAGGCCTGTTCAATTTTTCAAGCATGCTAAACTACGCCTATTCGAATAGCTTCAATGGGCGTTTTTTATGCGTTTTTGTGTTAAATCTAATCAAAATATTACTTCTCAATGCCAAGATAAATCTATCTTTCATCTGGTTTTAACTACTGAAGAGCAACCTTTAAATTACCAAGCGGGTGATTGGCTAACCATACAAGCATCAAACCAAACTGAGTGGGTTGACGAAATCTTGGAGCAGTTATCCTTAACAGGTGACGAGTTAATTGAGTTGCGCCGAGTGGGTTCTGTCTCTTGTCGTGAGGCGTTAACTCATCAATTAGAAATCTCTCAATTGAATCCTGCTATTTTTAACAAGTTACAACGTCAACACCAAATTGGAAGCTGGTCAGATCGTCAAGCAATGATGGACGAGGCTTATGGGCTGGACATTCTAGATCTGCTGAATCGCTTTCCAGAATTAAAAAAGTGGGGTATTGAATTCCTTTTATTGCTTGCTCCGTTAGGACCACGCTATTACTCCATTGCATCTTCACCGATTGCAGTAGGCAGTGAAGTTCATTTGGTGGTTAAGCAAGTTGAATATTGTAATTCGACAAGTTCAAAGCGAGTTCATCACGGAGTCGCCAGTACAGCAATAAGCCTTCTTAAGGTTGGCGATGAAATCGAAGGTGAATTAAAATTTAATCCGACGTTTAAATTACCAGAGGACTCAGCGACCCCCCATTATTATGATTGGTGCGGGAACCGGCATTGCGCCTTTTATTGGTTTTTTACAGCAACGTTTTGCTGAGAAGGCGACAGGTGAAAATTGGTTGTTTTTTGGGGAAACTCAACAGGCCTGTTCATTTTTATTTGAAGGCTTTTTGACCGAGTGCGTTCAGCAAGACCAGCTGAGGCTATTTACCGCTTTTTCACGAGATCAAGCTGAGAAAGTCTACGTGCAAGGTCGCATTAAACAGCAAGCAGAGCAATTATGGGCTTTGATCAATCAAGGAGCGCATATTTATATTTGCGGCAGTCAATATGGTTTAGCCGAAGGGGTTAAACAGGCCTGGTTAGAATTGATTATGCAGTTTGATCATGTGGATCTGGAAACCGCACAACAAACCTGGCAGGCCTGGCGACAACAAAAACGTTTACAGTTAGATGTCTATTAAAAGAGAGGGGCCTTTTCTGAAAGCAGACTCTTTATTTGTTGTTTTCTTCGTTAGAAGAGGTCGAAAGTGTGAATTGGATCGAGCCGATTTCACTCTGAATGTATTTTAAAAGTGCATTTACAAAAACCACGATCCCGATCATTTCAAGTAACTCTTCTGTGGTATAAAGCACACTGTAGGTTACGGTGTTGGTATTAAAAGTATCGGCTTCTTGCGCACTGAGCATTTCTAACCCCACGGCGCCACTTAAAAATATTGTTCCCGCAATCACAAATTGGATGGCAATTTTTTTGGGTAATGAAAATAGATAGCTTAAATAGCCCACGACAAATAAGGTGACAAAAATCGCGTAGGGAATCACCCATTCGTAATAAAAATAGCCTGAGGCATCAATGATGTTGTCTTCGGTAAAGTCACCAATTTTTTCATGAATTGAAGCTCCTTCATCCAAAGCCAAAAAAAGAAAAATCAGCGTTAATCCTAGCCAGGCATAGTAAGGTTGTTTTAGCCGTTTGTGGTGGGTGGTAATGAGTGCCAGTAATAGACCGCTAAAGGCGATGGCCATGACTGAATAAATTGAAGGTAAATTTGCTTCATATCCAAAATCAATCAATTTAATCCAGGTAAACACGTCTCTGTCATCAATATAGTAATAGAGTCCCATTTGGGTTAAGTGCATGACCGTGAGAACAGCAATGAGGCTTACCATGAATTTAGTAACGCTACTGGGGGTAAGATGAATGTTCATAATTTACCTGACTGATTGATATTCACTTTTCTAAAGATCGCAAAGCGACACTGAGAAAAATAAACACGTTATTTTGTGTTTAAAATTAATGAGATAAATAAAAAAACACCAGCTTAATGGCTGGTGTTTTTTAAATAGTCACGATGTGACGAGTTTTACAAGAGACATATTATTTGTCTTTTGAACCTTTGTCATCAGAATCTTTAGAGTCTTTAGAGTCTTTAGAGTCTTTAGAGTCTTTAGAGTCTTTAGAGTCTTTAGAGTCTTTAGAGTCTTTAGAGTCTTTAGAGTCTTTAGAGTCTTTAGAGTCTTTAGAATCTTTAGATCCTTTGTCATCTGAGCCTTTTTCAGGTGGGCAGTATTCAACAGGTTCGGCTTGGTGGATTGTCACCGCAGTCATGTTATCGCAAGTGATTGCGCCAGCATGACCGGTTACGGTAATGACATTTTCCGTTTCTGCTGACAACAGTTCAATACGTTCCAGTGTTGCAGAATCCCCCGGGTTTAACATACCGATTGGACTATTTGGAACTACGCCAAATAGATCGGTCACATCCGTGCTATCAATAATCGATTCGCCTGAGTTGGTGATTTCATAACCAAATGTCACGCTGGTTGAGTTTTCAGCTGGAATTTCACAAGTAAGACCGGATTGTGTTGTTATTTCAACAACATCGCCGTGTTTGTCCACAAATGCGACGACTGTCCAGTTTGGTGAGCTCGTCGTGGTATCACTTGAGTCTTTAGAGTCTTTAGAATCTTTAGAATCTTTAGAATCTTTAGAATCTTTTGAGTCTTTAGAACCCTTGTCACCTGAACTGCCACCATTTAAAGGAGCAGGTAGGCCAACAACATAAGGCACCGAACAACTGGTGTGAATCTCTTCTTCTTCACCGTTAATGTAAACGCGTAATTTAGCCCCTAAGTCACCTTTAGAGCCATCACGACCATCTACTGAATAGCCATTTTGATCGTCAGAGGTCAAAACTGTTTCGCCAGAGATTAGGTCAGTGGTGTAAGAGGCATAACCGCCATGTTTACCTACAAATTCAACCGTCGTATCATACAAGGTCGGCCCTGTATATTTAAACGTGGTCGCTGCAATTTTTGCATCACAAGCCGGTTGAGCAGGAGGTACTTGAACGGAACAGGTACCTAAGACATCAATCTTACATTCAGAAATAATGGTCGGGATTGCACCGATAGTTCCTTTAGAGCGTCCTGTGAAACTATTGCTAAAGTCGCCATTGAAAGTTGATAGCTCACTGATGATTGAAATACCGATGTTACCGGTAGAGTAATCTGCAGCTAAAGCCCCGCCTGTGACTACGAAGCTATAATTGTACAGGTCGTTAGCCCCATCATCTAAAAAACCGAACTCTAACACTTCGGCGGTTAGTAGAACGCCTGTTGTGTTGTTGTCGATTTTACCTGTAATAATGAGGTCATCACCGGGTACCCCTCCAATTAAGTTACCGGTACTGTCAACAACGATATTGATTGTTGTTGACTCTCCGTCAACCCCTGGAACTATAAAGCGAGGGATTGAGGTTGATGAGTAGCGAATGGCGATAGGTAGCGCATTTGTTGATATGACACCAGATGTTGGATCAAAGCTTGTTGATCCTGTATTGTCAAAAACAATTGAAGGATAATCTAGAGATGGTAAATCCAGTAAGGCTGCATTTGCTGAACTCAATACACCTGCTGAAAGTATGCTTGCTAAAGCAAGCGACTTCAGCGGCTTATTATATAAATGAAAATTCATAATAAACCTCTGTTCTTAAGCTGATTTTATTGACTGACGGCGTGCAAAACCGAATACTGTAATTAGTCCTAATCCAAATAAAAGGATAGTACTTGGCTCTGGAACAGGGCTAGTCATTGAGAAGGTATCTATTTTAGTTTCAATATTACCTTCATTACTCCAGTTGGTATTAAATCCATCAATACTATTCTCATAGCCGCTGAAACCGATGATAATCCCACCTATATCATTAAAAATATCAGTTGCTTGTCCTGTTGCTGTGTTGTAGGTGAACTCTAGAGTACCTGCATCCGTGAAACCAAATGCATCTAGTGTTCCTGATAATAGTGGAGCTGCAGTTTCATAACGACCTGCGATAGTACCAGTAATGTCAAATGATCCACTTACAAAAGTACCAGTTTCATCAATGATTGCATTTAACTGATAATTGATATCACTAAAATCAATTGTTGAGGTCGTCGATGCATCATCCGCCAATTCTAGAGCATAGCCACTAATATTAAGTTCATTTGAAATTTCTAAGTAATCAACGCTAAGAAAACCAGAGACTATATCTGGGTATGTTTGATTCAAATCAAGAGCAGCTGCATTAGACTGAGCAGAAACCGTAAGCAGGCTTAAACCTAATGCGAAAGCACCAAGCGTTTTGGATAGGTTCAAAAGTTTCATATTAAAATCCTCGCAGATTCGGATAATAAGTGCAACCTAGGAAAGAGAAGCCAGTTGAGCTAAACTCAAAGGCTTTTCCCGACCAAGAGATAAGCACATGAAATATAGTCAACTGACTGAAGGTGAACGATACCAG
>JAYENR010000082.1:0-17682 GCA_034722175.1 Pseudomonadota bacterium
CGGCAAGTCGCCCCTTATCCCAAGGGCGACTTGCCGCCTGAGGATCGTCATTACGGGTTGATAACGCACGTGCCGCAGCAAAGCCACCTAAACCTAATTCCGTGGTTGCGTATTCAGCCCCACCGGCAATCATTACGTCAGCATCTCCATACTGAATCATTCTAGCTGAATCACCAATACTGTGTGTACCCGTTGCACAAGCCGTACCGATTGCCATATTGGGTCCTTTAAGACCATGCATAATCGACAAGTTTCCAGAGATCATATTAATGATTGCACTAGGTACAAAAAAAGGTGAAATTCGACGTGGTCCTGACTTTTGATAAACGGAGTGCTGAGTTTCAATTGAACCGATACCACCAATACCAGAACCAATAGAAACACCAATACGAAATGCATTCTCATCAGTGACTTCTAGACCAGAGTCTTGCAGCGCCTGAGTGCCCGCAGCAATACCATAATGGATAAACGGATCCATCTTCTTAGCTTCTTTAGCCGCGATATAATCAGTGGCATGGAAGCCTTTTAAAACACCACCAAACTTGACTGAAAATGGGTCTGTATCAAATTTGGTAAGATAATCGATCCCACTTTTTCCAGCTAATAAGTTGTTCCATGTTTCAGAAACCGTTAAACCCACAGGTGTTAATACACCCAAACCAGTAATTACTACACGACGTTTAGACAAAACTTCGACCTCATCTATTCACGGAATTAATTTGAGACTTAAAACGCATCTCGTATATACAAAAAAAGCCGCATAAAAATACGGCTTTTTAGAAAAAGAGCTGTTGGTTTCAACAACCTTTTTAAACGAAACCTAGTCTAGGTTCGCTTCTACGTAAGCTGTTGCTTGAGCTAGAGTAGAGATCTTCTCTGCTTCATCATCAGGAATTTCACAATCAAATTCTTCTTCAAGAGCCATTACTAACTCAACAGTGTCTAGAGAATCCGCACCTAGATCATCAACAAAAGATGCATCAGCTGTTACTTGATCTTCTTCTACACCTAATTGCTCAACAACAATTTTCTTTACGCGTTCTTCAATACTGCTCATGGAATTCTCCAGTTTGTTTGTTTTTAAAAAAATATGTTTAAAATAATTTGACGTATTTTCGCTCTATCTTCAGTGATTATCAAGTTTTAAATTGAGGTTTTTTCTTGATTGAGATCATTAATAAAGCGATCTTATCCAAAACCATCAATAAAACTTAAACCATATACATGCCACCGTTCACGTTTAAAGTCTGACCCGTGATGTAAGCCCCACCGTCTCCAGCTAAGAAAGTAACAGCCTTAGCAATATCTTCTGGCTGACCTAAACTTTGTAATGGAATCTGTGTCGTTAGAGCTGCACGCTGATCTTCTGGCAAAGATTTGGTCATATCAGTATCGATAAAACCTGGAGCAATGGTATTAACCGTAATGTTACGCGCACCCACTTCACGAGCTAATGACTTACTGAAACCAATGATTCCCGCTTTAGCTGCTGCATAGTTCGTTTGGCCTGCATTCCCCATCACACCCACTACCGATGCGATATTGATAATACGTCCACCTTTCGCTTTCATCATGCCACGCAAACAGGCTTTAGATGTGCGGAATACCGACGTTAAGTTGGTCTGCATAATGTCATCCCACTCGTCTTCTTTCATACGCATTAGTAAGTTGTCACGAGTAATCCCAGCATTATTGACTAAGATCGTTGGTACACCAAACTCTTTAGTAATGTCAGCTAACACTTCAGTAATCATTTCAGCATTGGTCACATTCAAGCATTTACCAGCGCCCGTTGCACCCGCTTCTTTTAAATAAGCAGTAATATTTTCAGCACCAGAATCTGAGGTTGCCGTTCCAATTACGGTTGCGCCTTGTGCCGCTAAATCTAAAGCGATTGCTTTCCCAATTCCGCGGCTTGCGCCAGTCACCAATGCAACTTTACCTGTCAACATACTTAAATTCCTTACTAAAGAGTGTTTGAATAACGCTATTCTATAAACTTGCTAATGCTTTTTCTAGTGTTGCATCATCGAAAACGGCAACCATTCCCATTTTACGATCAATACGACGATTAAGACCCATCAATACTTTACCCGGCCCTAATTCTAGTAATTGATCAACACCATCTGCTTTCATTGCTTCAACGGTCTTAACCCATTGAACAGGCTGATACAACTGCTTAACTAATGCTTGTTTAATTTCGTCTTCTGAATTCGAGACTGCCACGTTTACATTATGCAGTACTGGAATCTGTGCTTCAGAAAAGGTCATAGTCGCCAACTTAGATTCTAAAGCGTCTGCCGCTGGTTTCATTAACGAACAGTGCGAAGGCACACTGACAGCTAAAGGCACCACACGTGATGCGCCTGCTTCGGTGGCCGCTTCCATAGCCACATCAACCGCTTCTTTATTTCCGGCTATCACCACCTGGCCTGGTGAGTTAAAGTTAACTGCTTCAACAATACCGTCTACCTTATTACAAACCGCAACCACTGCATCGTCTTCCATACCCAATACAGCTGCCATTCCACCTTGACCAGCAGGTACGGCCGCTTGCATTAAACGACCACGCTCTGCAACCAGCTCAACCCCCTGCGCCAAAGTCATCACACCACTGGCGACTAATGCCGTATATTCTCCTAAAGAGTGACCAGCTAAATAAGCGGGTGCTGTATCTGCTTTAGACATTAAAGTACGGTAAACCGCAATCCCAGCCGCTAACATCGCTGGTTGAGTAACATCTGTTTGATTTAGCTTACCATCTGCATCGTTCTGAACCACATCCCAAAGGTCGTAACCTAAAACAGCAGACGCTTCAGCAAACACGTCCTTTACGATCGGGTTTGACTCAGCAAGTTCCGCCAACATTCCAACAGACTGTGAACCTTGTCCTGGAAAAACAAATGCATATGACATATAACTATTCCTAATTTCTTCTAATTAACTAAGGTTCACTTATTAATACTTAATAAGTGCTGAACCCCAAGTAAATCCGCCACCAAAGGCTTCTAATAATAAAGTTTGGCCACGCTGAATACGCCCATCACGGATCGCTTCATCCAATGCCATCGGTACTGATGCACTTGAAGTATTCGCATGCTTGTTAACCGTAATGACCGTTTGATCATCGGTTAACTTTAATTTTTTAGCGGTGGCTTTAATAATTCTTAAGTTCGCTTGATGCGGCACCAACCAGTCAATGTCTTCCTTCTGAAGGTCATTGGCTTCAAGTGTCTCTTTGGCAATACGACTTAGAGTATTAACGGCAACCTTAAAGACTTCATTACCCTTCATTGACATGGTTCTTTCAGCAATCGCATCCGTCGGTGGCAACTTTGAAATCCCAGATGGGACATGCAACAACTCTTCGTATTCACCATCCGCATGAATATGCGTCGATAGAATACCTGGCTGTTCAGAAGCTTCTAATAAAACCGCACCAGCACCATCACCAAATAACACACAAGTATTACGATCTTCCCAGTTCGTAATACGTGAAAGGGTTTCAGCCCCCACAACTAATGCACATTTAGACATGCCCGTTTTAACAAACTGATCAGCCACACTTAAGGCATAGACAAATCCAGAGCATACAGCCTGTATGTCAAAAGCTGGGCAACCATGAATATTTAGACGCTGTTGCAATAAACAAGCCGTACTTGGAAAGGTTTTATCAGGAGTCGTCGTGGCAACAATAATTAGATCAATCTTGTTTGCATCCACCCCCGCCATCTCTAGCGCTTTTAAAGTAGCTTGCTCTGCAAGGTCACAGGTCGTTTGACCGTCCGCAGCAATATGGCGCTGTTCAATACCCGTACGCTCACGAATCCACTCATCACTGGTCTCTACCATTTTTTCAAGATCGACATTAGTCAAAATTTTTTCTGGTAGATAACCACCTGTCCCAATTATACGACTATAGATTTTTTGGCTCATAGAAACTTAACTTTTATCTAGACTGTGTACAACAGTGATTAACTGGATTAACAGTAGGTTAATCTTTATTTGAAGAGTTTGACTGAATAATCAACTTAGAGACTTCTGACGAAATCAAAGCAGGTACATTTTTACTGACCTCTAAACGTGCTTCTTCAATGGCATGTAAAAAAGAGAAAGCATCCGCTCCACCGTGACTCTTAATCACAATCTTTTTCAAACCTAACAATGAAGCTCCATTATAGCGTCGCGGATCGACCTTGCTTTTAAATGATTTTAAAACTGGAATCGCTAAAACCGCAACCAATTTAGTTAACAGGTTTCTCTTAAAGGCGGCTTTTAAGTAGTGAGAGATCATTTTAGCGACCCCTTCACTTGCCTTTAACGCGACATTACCGTCAAAACCATCACAAGCAATAACATCGACATCACCCTTAAAGATATCATCGCCCTCTGCATAACCGACATAGTTAATGCCTGTTTCCAGAAGAATTTTGTGTGCATCCTTAATACGCTGATGCCCTTTAATCTCTTCTTCCCCAATATTAAGCAAGCCGACAGTCGGGCTTGGATTGTCATCCACAGCTGCGGTTAAGACAGATCCCATAATCGCAAACTGTGCCAGAGTCTCACCATCAATTCCCACATTCGCCCCTAAATCGAGAACATGAACATGGCCTTTCATGGTTGGCATCGAAGTACAGATGGCTGGTCGCTTAATATCAG
The DNA here is from genome assembly GCA_034722175.1 of Pseudomonadota bacterium. Classification (GTDB taxonomy): domain Bacteria; phylum Pseudomonadota; class Gammaproteobacteria; order Thiomicrospirales; family Thiomicrospiraceae; genus Thiomicrorhabdus. The sequence goes on from JAYENR010000082.1 coordinate 4,663, forward strand.
GTAGCGTTTTTAAAACAAACTTAGCAACCGCCATCAATGCTCCGGTATTACCCGCACTGACACACGCCTGCGCATGATCATCCTTAACTAAGTTAAGTGCGATACGCATTGAAGATTGTTTTTTATTTCTTAACGCTTTTGAAGGAGGATCGTCCATTTCAACCACTTGTTCAGCGTGTTGAACTGAGACACGAGATGTGTCGTATTGATGCTTTGACAGTTCGGCATTAATCAGGTCTTCTTTACCGACCAGAATAATTTCAATATCAGAGAATTTGGATAGGGAATTTAGTGAAGCTGGGACGGTGACCGGTATACCGTGGTCACCACCCATCGCATCTATAGCAATTTTAATACTCAAGAGCGATTAGCCTTTTATTTGTCTGCTACGACTTTTTTACCTTTGTAGTAACCATCAGCAGTTACATGGTGACGACGGTGAATTTCACCCGTTGTCTCATCTACAGTTAATGTAGGTGCAGATACTGCATCGTGTGAACGACGCATACCACGTCTTGATGGGGTTTTACGACTCTTTTGAACAGCCATGGCAATCTCCTAAATTTATAAAACTATTTTTTAATCCCTTGCAACACTGCAAAGGGATTAGGTCTAGAAGCGATCTCTTCTACTGAAGAGTCGCCTTCAGACGAAATTATTTCGTCCTCGGCATCTTCGACCGTATTTTCATACGCCATTGAAGTGCCGTCCTTAGTGGGCGCTAAAGGCACACATAATAGCAACTCATCCTCAACCCACTGCGGAAGAGAAATTTTCTCATCCTGTGGAACTTCAAAGATGTCTACATCACTTGGGACGTCTTCTACCAGTGCCATCGATTCAGTCATAACCCCCTTCACCTCAGAGATGATAGGCAGGTCAAAAAACTCTAACGAACGCTGACACTGTAAATTTAAACTGGTCTCAAGCTTCATGGTAAAGGCAGGCATTCGCAACACTTTATCATAAAAGAATTCCAGCTCTACCTTTACATCACGATCATGATCTTGCACTAGTGCAGCAAGGCGTTTTAAATGGCCTTGGTTGACTCGGGCCACAATGTGTTTATTATGGTTTACCAAGTTAATTGGATCGATCAGTTCTGGAAGCTTGTCAAACATAGCGGCGAATCATACCCGCATCCGTTGATTAAGTCAAAAAAAACACGTGATTTTCGGTAATTTAATTTAATCGGTAAATTTTCCATAAAACCAATAAGATACTTAGGTTTTTTATCGGATTCAACTTGTACTTTTTGCGAAACTCTTCCCTCTTTAACGGGCAATGAAAACTCAATTAAATTAGGCAGTTAAAAACGTAATTAAAATTCTATGCAAAGCATTACTCATAAATACCAGCTTCCACCTATTGTTTTAGGTTCCTCTTCAATCTTTCGTAAACAGATGTTAGAAAAGCTGCAATTGCCGTTTATTCAGCACTCACCAGATATAGATGAAACCCCACTAAACTCAGAAACGCCCTTGCAGATGATCGAAAGACTGTCATTACTTAAAGCACAGGCAGTGGCTGCCGCTCACCCCGATGCAATCATTATTGCTTCAGACCAGTGTGCTACCTTTAACAATCAACCCATTGGCAAACCCCATACTCATGAAAATGCAGTAAAACAATTAAAAGACTTCAGTGGAAACTTGATTATCTTTTACACAGGCCTGGTGGTGATAGACCCAAGAGATAAACAAGTGCATCAAATCATGGATACCACCACGGTACACTTTAGAAACTTAAGTGATGCAACTATTCAAAACTACCTTTTAGCCGAACAGCCCTATCAGTGTGCTGGAAGCTTTAAATCGGAAGGGTTGGGAATTACACTATTTGACTCTATCGAAAGCAAAGACCCGAACGCCTTAATTGGGTTACCGTTAATCGATCTAACCACTATCTTTGCTACTATCGGCGTTGTTTTACCCTTAGCTGATTAATTAACAAACACTTAAACCCGTCTTTTAAAACCAATCAGGCCTGTCCACTTTATCAAAGCGATAAAAACCGACTTTTGAAAGTGAACAGGCCTGCTCAGAACAGCTACCAAGCTAAACGCCCAATACTAAGACCTAGATTCTAGGTGTTAACCAGCTGTGTAACTCTTGTAACGAATCAAAGTGCGCTAATGGCTCATGACTTTCTAACTCATGTGCCTCATGCACACCGTACGACATCGCTACACGATCCATCTCTATATTCTTGGCCATCTCTAAATCGAAGGTGGTATCCCCGACCATCAAGGCATTTTCGACCGCAACGCCCATCTCAGCTAAGATCTGCTCTAACATCAATGGATTCGGTTTAGAAGCTGACTCCACAGGGGTACGTGTCATATCAAAGTAAACTCCAAACCCACACTCCAATAACACCTGATCCAAACCACGACGACTTTTACCTGTTGCAATGGCGGTTTTGATACCACTACTCTTTAAACCTAACAATAAGGACTCTGCACCATCAAATGGCACCATCTCAACCGTACTCTCCTCTAAAAAGCACTGTGAATAGGCATCGGCCATCGATTGAACTTGCTCCGTACTAGCATCTGGATACAACCCTAAGATAGCCTTATCTAAACTCAAACCGATAATTTGTTTAGACTCATGGTCTGACAACACTGGAAAACCGCAACGCTCTGCGGCTGTTTGAATCGAAGTCACGATACGTGCTTCTGAATTCATTAAAGTGCCATCCCAATCAAAGATCACTAATTCATACTTTTTCAATTTACTTAACCTCTAATCGTCAACGTTTCAATAATCTTTTTAAAATCTGGCCACAGCGGGGCTTCAATCAACATCCACTCTTGCGTGACCGGATGGGTAAACCCTAAAAACTGGGCATGTAACGCCAAACGTTTCATTCCTAATGGACGATAACGCTTATTTAAGTCACGATCTCCATATTTATCGTCACCGACTAATGGGCAACCTTGTGACAAAGCATGGACACGAATTTGATGTGTTCGACCCGTTTCTAACTTCACTGAAACTAAATCACACTCTTTTAAATTCTGTTCAATCGTAAAGTAACTCACCGAAGGCTTACCGTCATTGGCCACCACCACATGCCAGCCCCCCTCTTTAGGGTGGTCTTTACGTAACGGTAAATTGATTTTGGTTTTGCGCTTAGGCCAACGCCCACTGACAATGGCTAAATAACGCTTATCAAACTTGTTATCTCGAATCTGTTGTTGTAGAGCCTTTAAGACTGACGGTTTTTTAGCAATCAAAATGCAACCCGAAGTGTCACGATCAATTCGGTGAACCAACTCAATTCGTCGAGCTAGTGGTCGTAAGATACGCACCACTTCAATCAATCCCCAATTAATTCCCGTTCCACCATGCACCGCAATACCTGATGGTTTATTTATCACCATTAAGTCATTATCTTCAAAAAGAATATTTTCTTCGATACGCTGCAACTGTGAGTGAGGAATATCACCCTCCAACACCTCAACCTTGTCTGGCACCTTTACTGGCGGGATACGAACAACATCACCCGGTTTAATTCGGGTATTCGCTTTAACGCGGCCTTTATTAACGCGCACCTCACCCTTTCGAATAATTCGGTATATCAATGTCTTGGGCGCTTTTCTTAAATGACGCATCAAGAAATTATCGACTCTTTGACCTGCGTCTTCTTCTTCAACAGTAATGAATTGAACCTTTGCGGGCATGAGAAATATCACCTTATTAATGCGCCTAACTCAAGTTTGTTTACACCTTATAAGACGTGATACTTTTAAACAAACAGAGCTTCGATCTATAAAAATTGCCGCCAGTTTACCCGTACTTTGTCAAGATGTCATTGCATAGCACAAAAATGAGTGATATATTTGCGGGGCTTAAATTTGTAAGCACCCGTTGGAGATGGCACAACTCGAAACTGTGCAAGAATTTTTAATCCGATTTTATAGTCTTAAAATAAGACTGTAAAACCTATTAACAAACAACATCTATAACCTTACAAGCCCAAAAGCATGCAACTCATTTATCAATAGACGATGCTCAGACTGCACAAAAGTCTTTATTCAGCATTCTTAAATGAGCCCGACAAAGTTAATAAGCGCAGTGTTTATACACTCAACCATAAGACGCTTTATTGACGATACGGGAAGAAGAATCGATTTTATCGATAAGAAAACAAAACAAAAAACAGGTTTCACCTAGTGTTGAAACTTAGTTGGCTAGAGCTTGAATCTAAAATTCAAATAATAAAACCATTCAAGCTCGATACCAGTGTTGTTACAAGACACAATAAAAACACAACAAAAGACAATTTAATAAGAAACGGCAACACATCTGCCAAGCAACAACCCATAAGTATTGCACTTTTGTTAGGCGTTTAAAACGACAAAATCGTTGATACCTAACCTCTCTTATTAACCCTAAACCGTGTGTGTCTGCTTTAAAATATAAGCAACAAACTGCCAACTTTTCTTATCCCAGCTGACCCCACATGGTCAGCCTGTCACGATTTCCTTCCCGTCTTTGGACGTAGCATCTTGGGCTGTTTATAGTTGTTATACCTATAAAGAGAACAGCATGAAAAGAATGCTTATTAATGCGACACAGCAAGAAGAGCTGCGCATTGCCCTTGTCGATGGACAAACCCTCTACGATTTAGACGTAGAAACCCCGCACCACCAAAAGAAAAAAGCCAATATCTATAAAGGCCGTATTACTCGTATTGAACCGAGTTTAGAAGCCGCATTTGTAGACTACGGTGCAGACCGCCATGGTTTCCTTCCTTTTAAAGAAGTTGCTGAAGAATTTTTCCCTAAAAACAAACCTGAATCTGGTCGTTTTTCAATCCGTGACGTTTTGAACGAAGGTCAAGAGATCATTGTTCAGGTTCAAAAAGAAGAGCGTGGAAATAAAGGGGCGGCCTTAACCACTCAAATCACTTTGGCTGGCCCATACATCGTTATGATGCCAAACAACCCAAAAGCGGGTGGGATTTCACGCCGCATTGAAGGTGATGACCGTTCTGATATCCGTGATGCACTGCGTGATACCGATATTCCAGATGGCATGGGAATGATCATACGTACAGCGGGTGTCGGTAAAAGCACTGAAGAATTACAATGGGGCGTTAACTACCTAGTTCAGCTTTGGGATGCCATTAAAACCGCTTCAGAAGCTCAAACGGCGCCTTTCCTGATTCATCAAGAATCAGATATGGTTATTTTGGCAATTCGTGATTACTTACGCCAAGACATTGGTGAAATCATTATTGATGACATGAAGACCTTCCACAAGGCTCGTGACTTCATTCAACACGTTATGCCGCAACAAGTGTATAAAGTTAAACCTTACCAAGATACGATTCCGCTGTTTACGCGTTTCCAAATTGAATCTCAAATAGAATCGGCTTATCAGCGTGAAGTGACTCTGCCTTCTGGCGGTGCCATTGTGATTGATATCACTGAAGCATTAACCTCAATTGATATCAACTCTAGCCGCTCTACTAAAGGTGGTGACATTGAAGAGACCGCTTACCATACCAATATGGAAGCGGCCTGTGAGATTGCTCGCCAGCTACGTTTACGTGATATTGGCGGTTTAGTGGTGATCGACTTTATCGATATGCACTCAAACCGTCATCAACGTGAAGTTGAAAACAAAATGAAAGAAGCGGTGAAAACGGATCGTGCACGCGTACAGATCGGCAAGATCTCCCGTTTTGGACTACTTGAAATGTCACGTCAACGTTTGCGCCCTTCTATTGAAGAAGCCACTCAAATCGTTTGCCCACGCTGTAAAGGTGTGGGAGTGATCCGTGGCGTTGAATCTCTGGCGCTATCTATTCTTCGTCTATTAGAAGAAGAGGCAATGAAAGAGAACACCCGTCGTGTGACCGTTCAACTACCTGTTGACGTTGCGACTTTCTTATTAAACGAAAAGCGTAACCAAATCACTAAGATCGAAGATCGTCACGAGCTACACATTCTAATCGTTCCTAACGAACACTTAGAAACGCCTCAATATACGATTGAGCGTACTCGTACTGGTGAAGAAAGCAGCTCTAATCCTAGCTATGAAGTCAAAGAGATGATTCTTCCTGAAGATCACCTTAAAACTGAGCCCGCTAAAGTAGTTACTAAAGAAGAACCTGCGGTTAAAAACGTTCAACCTACTGCGCCACCTCCAAGCGCAACAACTCCTGCTCCGGTAGCTAAGCAGGCAGAAGAGAAGAAGCCTGGCCTTCTTTCTCGTATGTGGTCTGCCCTGTTTGGCGCCGAAGAGGTAAAAGAAGAACAGCCTGAAAAGCCTAAACGCCGTGAACAGTCTTCTGGAAACCGTAATCGCAATCGTAACAACCGTAATCGCAACCGTAACCGTCGCCCTCAAGAAGATCAAGATAAGCCATCTTCTAACAAGCGTCGTGACAACAAACGTCGTGACAACAAGCGTAATGAATCAGCTGATTCTGATGAACAGAAAAAGTCAGCTAATCCACGCCGCCGTAACCGTCGCGAGCGTACTAAAGATGAGAGTGCCAAAACCACTCAAGATACAGCAACGGATACTAGATCGAATACAGACAAAGGTCGTTCTAAACCGGTTCATGGTAAAGATAATAAGCAAGTAGATGCGGTTGAAACTACCGAGCAAACTTCTGCACCGAAAAAAGAAGGGAAAGAAGAGGGTCGTGGTCGTCGTAGTGGACAGCGCCGTCGCAGTCGTTACAACAGCCGTAGCTATAACCGTCGTCGTCGCGCACCAGCTGATGCGCAAAACAGAACCGTTAACTGCCCTCCTCCAGGTTCTGAAACTGAAAAGGCAGCAGCAACGCCCGCTCCAACAAACGATGTGACAGCAACCACGCCTGCCGTGGGCAATAAGCCTGCCCCTCAAGATACGGCACCTGCTGCAACGCAGGCACCAGCTCCTGAAAGCAAGCCTGTTGAAGCAAAGCCACAAGCTAAACCTGAGACAGCAAAAACTGAAGCACCTATGGAGTCAACTCCAAAGGCTAAACCAGTTAAAACCGAAGCTGAATCAAAACCAGCTGAAAAAACGGATAAAGCTGAATAAGCTTTAGTCTGAAAAACTAAAAAAGGCGCTTTATGCGCCTTTTTTTTATATCTAAAATATTCAAACGATCAACTTCAAAATAGACTGATCAGGCCTGGTCAGTTTCATTTTTTAACTCAAATGTCTTTCCTGAATATGTCTTAACAAGCCCTCTGATGCATCCGTTACCATATCAAATACTCGATCAAAGCCTTCTGGCCCACCATAATAAGGATCCGGCACTTCACGATCCTCCCAATCCTCTGCAAAATCTAAAAACATCGATATTTTGTCAAAATGTTCTGGCAGAGCCAAATCTCGTAGGTTGCTGTAATTGGACTCGTCCATCGCCAAAATATAGTCATAAACGATAAAGTCACCAAAATCTACCTTTCGAGCTCTTAGGTCTTTCATTTCAATCCCACGGCCTCGCGCAACTTGAGTTGAACGTTCATCGGGTGATTTACCAATATGAAACGCCGCTGTCCCTGCCGAATCAATTTCAATAAACTCTTCTAAGTTTTGCTCTCGAACTAATTGGCGAAACACGGCATGTGCCGTAGGCGAACGGCAAATATTGCCCAAACACACAAATAGAACCTTTACTTTTTTAGACATAATCCTCGTCACCTTCCGTTAAAATAATCGCAATAGTTTACAAGGCCTATCCAAAAAATGCACACCTCCTCTGCACCGAGCATCGTTTTAAAAAAATTCACCTTCTCAAAAGAGTGGGTTTTGTACGTTGATGACGACATTATTATGGTCAATAAACCCTCTGGTATGCTCTCTGTTCCTGGCCGTGGCCCAGACAAGCAAGCGTGCTTACTGTCACACATTCAAACCGTCTATCCAGACGCATTGATCGTGCATCGTCTAGATATGGACACCAGCGGGCTTATGGTACTAGCAAGATCTAAAGAAGCCCACCGCCATTTAAGCAGGCAGTTTCAAGAGCGTCAAACACAAAAATCTTACGCCGCAGTTTGCAGCGGCAAACCCACAGAATCATTCGGAAAAACTTGTCTACCGATGCGCTGTGACTGGGAACGTCGCCCCCTGCAAATGGTCGATTTTATTTACGGAAAATACGCTGAAACTCACTGGAAAATCATTAAACAGTATCAACAAGGATTTTTAGTCGAGCTCACCCCGATTACAGGCCGTTCACACCAATTACGTCTACACATGAAATCACTAGGCCACCCTATACTGGGTGATAATCTCTATGCCGACCCTGTTAGCCTAAATCTTACCCCTAGATTAATGCTACACGCTCAACAGCTTAGCTTTACCCATCCAAGAAGTTTAGAAACACTTAATTTCTCCTGCCCTGCTAACTTTGACCTAATCCCCTTAAAGTCAGCACCGCCCACTGGCATAAAAAGTGCTTTTAAATTCATAGCAAAATAGATCTTGAGTTAAGGACAACAGAGCAATGGCGGACATCGATGTGGAACAAGATGACAAAGCAACCTTAGAAATGCTAGAAATGATGGGTGAAATCCCAAGTAGTGACTCCGGTGAAACGGATGTTGATGCATTACTCAATGCACTTAACGATGCTACGACTTCCGAAACAGAAATATCCCTAGAAGTGGATGAAACCCCACAAATCGAGGCAGATTCAATGAATGAGCTAGATCAACTTGACGATATAGAAAGCCTATTAGATTCAGTAGAAGATATAGATGCCGATGCACTTAACCCAACCGCAGATATTGAAACTGAAATCAGCACTGATGATCTCGATACCGACCTAATGGATCTGGATGCGCTTGAGGAGATGAACCTAGACGACTTAGATCTTGATGCCTTAACTGATGAGACAGAAGCTGCAAGCGAACCATCGATGGAGCAAGCTACGGTTGAAGAGTCAATTGAAGACGTTGACGCCATGTTAGCAGAGATCGACCTCCCTTCAGAAGATGAACTCAATCTAGATGACCTTGACCTAGATAGCCTAGCGGGTGAACCTCTAACTGAAGAGAGTTTAGCGGATGACAGCATGCCTGAAACAGAGGCCAATGACCTACTTTCAGAACTTGATTCTATAGAAGAGACTGATCTAACAGATGATCTACTTGCTGAAATGGCAGAATCATCAGAACCAGAAAGTACAACCATGAATGATCCGTTAGACATGGATCTGGATGAATTGGCTGGTTCCGTAGACATAGACTCTATGATGGAAGAAGCACCAACAGAGGATGAGATCGATCTTACTCCAGAGTTAAATGTTGCTGATGAGATTGAAAACCAGCTGGATGAAGAGATTGCAACTGAACTTCCAGAGCTTGATTCAACTGAATCTGAAGTTTCCATGGATGATGACTTGCCAGAATTGTCCGAATTGCCAGACTTACCGCCTGAGCCTCCTGAAACAGAAATTCCTGAACTAACTGAAACACCAATAACAGAAGATGTGACTGCACCTATGGTAGAAATGGCTCATGAACCAGCCTTAAAACCATCAGAACAGGGTCAAATTGACAATGATTCAGAAGTTGTATTACAGGCATCTCAATCCATTGAAAATATGGAAGAAGCCATTTCCATCGATCAAGAAATTCAATCGATTGCCTCTGAAGTCACACAAACCGCACACGAAGCAACTTTGCTTGCCATTGCAACTACTCAGCAGGCTCACGCCTCAGCTGAAAAGACTCAAAAAGCAATCGAAGCAACCTTTGCCGCAGCAGAACGTGCTTTTGAAGCAGCAAAAAATGCAGGTTACTCTTTAGAGCTAGAAGGGTTAGAAAGTGGCTTATCATCTGAACAAATTGAGCAACAATTGACAGATATAAAGGTAAAAAACAAAAAGCTTAAAGCAGTAAACTTAAGCATTAAATCGCGTATTGCGGAAATGAAAGCGGAATAGACAGGCTATCAGCATGAATGACACTCAAATCACAGATGATTTACTTGAAGAGCTTGAAGAGTTAGAAAGTTCTGCTGCCCAATTGGACAAACAGGTCAGTGACACTCAAGCTAAAAAAACGACACTGGACAAGCTAGACTCGCCTTCCACTATTGATGCGACCTCGCTCGCATTGGAGGCGGCTAAAACAGCACAAGAAGCGGCGGATCAAAGTCAAAAAGCGGCAGAAGCTTCTTTAAATCACTCCAATCGTCAAAAAGAACAAATAATGGAATTGTCTGATGCTAATTTTTCATGGCGTCAAGCAGTTAAGAGTGCGAATAAAGAGATCAAATCTGCCAGAACCACTTTTGCGATTATGCTCAGCGTCAGTGTTATCACCAGTTTAATTGCCATGTCTGTTTTAGGCTGGCTGTTTTACAGCATGCACAAAAAAGAAACCGCATTCAAAAGTGAGATTCTTGACATTCTACAAACTGAAAACGCCCTCCTCACTAAACAAATCACTGTTAAAGTGGATGAACTGTCAGCACTGATTGAGTTCATGACTGCGGACATTCAGAAGATCAGTAAACTAGGCGTCGCCATTCAGGCCAATACATCTGGACAGTCCACCGTGCCAATGCAGGACACTACGACACCAGAAATGGATACGCAGACCGAACCATCAGCCATGCCGATTATCGACTTAGCCAGTGAAGCAGCACCAGATGATAAAAACTACAAAACATCGGCCGTGACACATGATACACACACAGATAAACAACCACATGTAGATGTTAAACCAGACAGTCATTCAGTACTAAAAGCTGAACACCCTGCTGAAACAACACTTCAAGTAACACCGACTATGGCAGCGGGCTTATCAAACGAACACTATGCTGAAATTAAAGTATTAATTGAAAAAATTCTAGCTGAACAGAATAAATTACAAGCCAAAACCCTTGCACCAACGGCAACAAGTTCTGGAGCGGGTTTAAGTGCTCAACAGGAAAAACAGCTTAAAGACATTGGTTGGTTGGTTAGAAAACAAACAAAAACATTAGAACAAATCCAAAAGACGATTGGACAGCAACCTGTAACAAGTAACAGCAAGCAGCTCAACGCTTCAACCAAACAGGCTCAACAAACTTACAAAGCCATTCAAGGTAGCTTAATTGAGCTTAAAGACCAGTTAGGAAAACTACAGGCTCAACAGAACCAATTACAATCTCAAGTAGATGGTTTACAAAAAGAGACCAAAATACTCTCTGATGCAGCTAAACCTTATAGCTATAAATTAAAACAGTAAAAATAGACCCAACGAACAGACAAGGCTCTTTACATAAGAGCCTTTTTTGTATTTAAAATTTAAAATCAAACTGAACAGGCCTGGTCAGTTTTAAAAATGAATTGAATCAATAATCACCAGCTTACTAGAGAAAGTCCCTCACAGAGGCTCTATTCGCTTGTGTACGAGCTGGGATATTAAATACAACGCTACAAAGCAATGAATATGACACAACAACTAAAGAAATTCAAAATCATTAAATATAAGAAGCTCTATTAAAATCACCAGCAATGCCTTTTTACTGAATATTAGGCAAAAAAACCTGACCTTCAAAACACTAAATAAGTGCATGAAAATCAGGCTCTTAGAATGTGGTAGCGGGGACAGGATTTGAACCTATGACCTTCGGGTTATGAGCGCGTTTTAGGCCATTTTAGCCACATATCCCCACATCTAACAAGATACTTCCAAGTACAAACTTTATCTTTAATTACAAACACTTAAATGTTAATATCAGAGATAACAAAAGATGTGGGAATATGTCATTGTGTACACGGAATGTCACCCCATAAGTCACCTCGAAAAATGGATGTAACCCGCATGGCTAAAGCAATCAAGACGGAAATTACTAAAAAAGACTTCGAAAATTGGCTTCTAAATGACAGCAAAAGTGAGCTTTCGCTAGGTGGTATTGCCGGCTTTAATGCCAAACGTAACAAGCATGGTGCTACTTTTAGAATTCGCTATTATGACGGGGCTGGTAAAAGACGTTTTTATAAAATTGGCTCTTACCCAGCCGTAACTCTTCAACAGGCTAGGTTAGAAGCCCGTAAAAGGTCAGGCGAAAAAGAACTAGGTGCTGACATACAAGCAGAGAGAACTGAACGCAAAAGACAAGCCACTAATACTTTAGGCGTTTATCTTGATGACATATACAGCGTAACGGCATTACAAAAGGCTTACGGTCGTTATGAGATTAACGCGATTAAGAAACACTTTTCAGAATACCTAGACCGCCCACTTAACTCATTTTCTGCTAGGGATGTTACCCAATGGCAGGCCAAAATGGTTAAGTCACGCCTTTCAGTTTCAACAATCAAAAAGCAATACACCGCATTAAAGACCGTATTGAACCATTCTATTAAACGTGGATTTATGGAGGCTAACCCACTCCAACAAGTCAAACTCGACCCTATGAGAGATTCTATTGAGCATATTGAAGCCCGAAAAGAGAAACGCACATACCTATCAAAAGAACAAATTAATGCCCTCTTTCAAGGTTTAAACCTCTATGAAAATGAAAGACGGAAGGAACGTTCTAACAGCATCAAACACGGCAAAAAACACCTACAACCCTTTGAGGGTTTGACCTATACGAGCCATGTCGTGCCAATGATTGAATTAATGTTTCATACAGGCCTCAGAACTGGGGACATAATCACGCTCAAGTGGACTGACGTAAATATGGATTTTGGCACTCTTTCCAAAATATTGAATAAGACACGCCATAAAAACCCCGACCCTACGACACTCCCGCTTTCAACCGAAGCACTAAACACTTTAAAGAAATGGAATATCCAAAACAGGCACGCTAGAAGCGGTTATGTATTTATAAACCCACAAACCGGTACATGCTTTGACAAAGACTGTTTACGTAAGCAATGGGTGAGAATTAAAGATTTATCAGGTTTACCCACTGAACTAGACATGTACACCTTACGTCACAACTTCGCATCGTGGTTAGTTATGAACGGTGTAAATCTGATGACTGTTGCCAAATTAATGGGACACTCTGACGTATCAATGGTTATTCGACATTACGCCCACCTTTCACCAAG
>JAYENR010000083.1:0-17607 GCA_034722175.1 Pseudomonadota bacterium
CCAGTTTTGATCTTCACATTGTAATAACACACATCGTATCCAGGCCAGTTCATTAGAGTGCATTTTTAACGCATTGGCTTCGTTGCTTAAAGGCACTTCCAAACGTTCGGAAAGGATTTTGACCTGAATACCAGGGCACTGGTTACGCAGTTTGGCAGTCAGAGAATCTTTAGTGGTTAACCAAGACTGGATCCCTTCCACATCAGTAATGCGTTTGACGAGACCTTCTGGTTTCCAATGTTGAGGACGATTTTGCATGCGATTTCTAATAATCTCTTAATAATCTAGGCGTGTTGATAGTCGATATTTTGACCGATCCAGCGATCCTGCAATGCTTTAACGGCTAGGTCATTGGATTCAACCAGTTCGGCAGACCAATGTTGAGCCAAAGGAATCCATTCAGCGTCTCTTCTGAGGTCGGCTATCCGAAATTGTAAACCACCTGTTTGGCGTGTGCCGAGAATTTCCCCGGGTCCACGAATCTTTAAATCTTCTTCGGCAATTCTAAAGCCATCATCGGTTTCACGCATAATTTGTAAACGCGACTTACCGGTTTCGGATAAAGGGGCTTGATATAGCAACACACAGTGACTTTTCAAACTTCCTCGCCCAACTCGGCCACGAAGCTGATGAAGTTGTGCTAATCCTAAGCGTTCTGCATTTTCGATAATCATAAGGCTCGCATTGGGTACGTTGACCCCCACTTCAATCACCGTTGTGGCCACGAGCAGATCCAATTCATGAGCTTTAAAGGCAGCCATCACCGCAACCTTTTCAGGCCCTTTCATTCGGCCATGAATTAAACCTGTTCTAAGGTTGGGCCAGTGGCTACGGAACTGTTCAGCCGTTACCTCTGCGGCTTGTGCATGAAGTAACTCTGACTCTTCAATTAACGGACAAACCCAATAGGCCTGTACTCCTTGGGCACACTTGTTTGCTAGGTGCTCCATGACTTCAAAACGTTTTTCATTATTCAAAACTGCCGTATCAATAGCTTGTCGACCTGGAGGGCGTTCATCTATAACGGATAGATCTAAATCTCCGTATGCTGTCATGGCTAGGGTTCGAGGGATGGGGGTAGCCGTCATGATCAACTGATGTGGATGCCCTTCTAACTCCTCTTTTTGAGCTACCTCTGCGTTGGGCTCAGCCTTCCGTTGCTCACCTACACCTTGAGTAGGCTCCGCTTCGGGTTTTTCGGAAGCCTTGATCTTGGACACACCATTCTCACCGGACTCTTTAATAGAGTTCTGGCCTTTCTCATGTAGGGCGAGTCGTTGATGCACGCCGAATCGGTGCTGTTCATCAATAATTACCAGACCGAGTTTGTCAAAAATGACAGCATCTTGAAATAGTGCGTGTGTTCCGATGACTACTTTTGCTTGCCCCGATTCAATCTGTGCCAACATATAGCGTTTTTCAGCGGCTTTCATTTTGCCGTTCAGCCAGGCTGTTTCAATACCTAATGGTTCTAACCACTCTAAAAAGGCAATCTTATGTTGCTCTGCCAAGATCTCCGTTGGTGCCATAATGGCCACTTGATAACCGGCTTCGGCTGCTTGAATGGCGGCCAAAGCCGCTACTACGGTTTTACCTGAACCCACATCTCCTTGAACTAAACGTTGCATTGGGTGATTTTGGTTTAAGTCATGTTGAATGTCTTTTAAAACACGTTGTTGTGCACCGGTCAATTCAAAGGGCAAAGAGATCATCAGTTCATTCGCCATACGACTATTGGCTAGAACAGGAGCATAACGTTGTTTTTCCATTTTACGTAGCATGTGTAAGCCAACTTGTTGGCTGATTAACTCTTCAATAATCAAACGTTTTTGTGCAGGGTGTTCAAATCGTTTAATTTGCACCAGGTCATCGCTAGGCTGCGGTTGATGTAAGGTCATAATGGCCTGATTAAGATCAGGAAGTTGTTCATCTGATAGCAACTCTGATGGCAATAACTCATTTAATGGATATTGCTGTAACAGTACTAGAGCCTGTTTCATTAACTTAAGTAAGCTGGCCTGCCCAAATCCTTCGGTGGTTGGATAAGTGGGTGTCAGTGAGTCATCTAACGGCGGTGGATTGAGCGGGTCAATAAATTGGTAAACCGGATGAACAATCTCATAGCCATTTGGTCCTGTGCGAACCTCTCCAAAGACACGCAAGGTTTTGCCACGGGTAAATTGCTGAGCTTGGCGATAATGAAAATGAAAGAATCGTAAGGTTAAAAACTGGCCAGATGGTGATTGAATTTTAACCAATAGACTGTTACGTCGACCACGAGTCAGGCTTTGGGAAAAGATTTCCCCTTCAATTAGGGCTTCTTGCCCAACCATAATGGAATCAATCGACGTTATACGGGTTTTATCTTGATAACGTAATGGTAGGTGAAAAAGCAGATCCCTCACCACATACAGCCCTAGCTTATGGAGCTTCTCCAGTTGTTTTGGGCCTACGCCTTTTAGATTGTCGAGTGAGTATTCTGAAAGCATGGATCAGTTCTTAACTAAGTTGTTTGAATTCTATCAAAATCCAACAGGCCTGGTGGTGAGCTTTGACCTGCTTTATACCTTAGTTGATTATTTGGTATAGGGTGGAAACAATATTTAGATATAAAAGTCATTAAGTATTTTTATCAGCCCTAATAAAATTATTGCATGAACTAGATCTTTCAATCAGTAAGACGCGGTTTTTACGTAGAATCCTATTCTATTACAGATATTGAAGTAGTTAATTTTAATGCTTTAAATATAACCTCAAAGTATGATTTTTTAGGTCATAAAACCAGTATGAAAAACCGACTAGCCGTAGCGGCTAAAATTTTAAATAAAGTTAACTTGCCTAGTATTTCTAATGAAGTGGCTCGGTTACAGGAAGAGTCATTAAAAAAAGATCCTGATATTATGGTGGTGACACAATGTATTAGCCGTAATCCAAAGTTATTAACTAAGTTTTTAGCTGTGGCTACTTTGATCTCTAAAAAAGAGGTGACAACCAGTCGTCAAGCGGTTGAAATATTGGGTACGGATGGTATTTTTTCCGTGTTTTTTTCCAGTGCGATTGAGTTCTGTTTTCAGTCAGAAGATGAGAGTGGAGCCATTGTTAATCAAGCGATTAGAATTGCGACCGCAATGTCAGATTTAGCGATGTCTATCGATGGTGTGAAAACCTCTGATGCCTATTTATATGGGCTTTTGTATAACGTGGGATATATTGTGTTAAGCCAATATGATTCTAAGTTATACAGAGAGTGTTTTACAACTAGTCTAATGCGTCCTTCGGAATCTGCTAAAAAAGAGTTAAAGCTGTTTGGTACAACGAGTAACTGTATTGGGGTGTATGTCGCTAAGAAGTGGCGTGTAAAAAACTCAATTTACAGCGGTATTTTATTTCAGGAGTCTGAAAGTAATCAAAAATGTGAGAAAGGTGAAAACCTAGCGTATGAGCTCACACATTTACTGAATATTTCACGACTGGCGGTCGCAGAGGTTGATAACTGTTCTTATATTACCGAAGAGATTCGTAATAAGGCTCAGGGTTCAATGGCGTGTTTGGGAGTGAAAAACTTACAGTACATTCGAGCATTGAAAAAAATAAAACGTCATACCAATGACCTAGCTCCGTTACCTGAAGACTACTTTGAAAATCAAATTGATACTTTTTAAGGTCGGCAGTTGTGGTATTTGGTTGCATTGAAGTTAAAGAACTGACCAGGTCAGTTCTGAAAGCAAATTTAATAAGACGATAATGCCATAACACCATCCATTTCTACGTCGGTATCTTTAGGCAGTTGTTTCACGGCTACCGCTGCACGAGCAGGATAAGGTTCGATAAAGTACTGTGCCATAATCTCGTTTACAGTTGCGAAGTGACTCATGTCTGTTAAGAAAATGTTTAATTTAGCAATATCTTGTAAAGAGCCACCCGCCGCTTCACAAACTGCGGTTAGGTTTTTAAATACTTGATGAATACGTTCAGCGATGTCGCCTTCTCTCATTTCCATAGTTTCAGGAATTAGGGCAATCTGGCCTGATAGGTAAACGGTGTTTCCAACACGTACCGCTTGAGAGTAAGTTCCAATAGCTTGTGGGGCTTTATCGGTTGCAATGATTTCGCGCATGAAGGTGTCCTTTTTGACTTCAATAATCGTGAAGATTATTTTAGCAAAACCGAGCAGGCCTGTCGGTTTGTCAGCGCTTTTAATTTTTAAGAGAGTGAATCAGCGTTTAGACGCGTTGGATTTTTTCTACGATCGGCACACGTTTTAGGAAACGCATGACCTGTGCCAGGTGAGTACGGTCGCGCACTGCGATAACAAAATTCATTAAACTGTAAGTTTCATCTTTGTCTTCAGATTTTACGCGTTCAATATCGGTTTTGTTTTTGGCAATTTCATTGGCAATCGTTGCTAGGGCACCGCGTTGATTTTCTACTTCAATTTGAATCTCAGCTAAATAAGTTTCACTTTGTTCCTCTTCCCAGTGAACATCCAATAGCTTTTCAGGTTGGTTTTTGATTTTAGTGACATTACTGCAATCGTGGCGGTGTATAACCAGACCTTTTTCAGTACTGATAAAGCCGACAATGTCATCACCAGGAATGGGGTGGCAGCAATTTGCAAAGCTGATTGCCATGCCCTCTGTTCCAGCAATAGCCAGCGGTGTTTCTGGATTAGAATTTTGAGTGGGAACTTTGTCGTCACTGCCTAGAATAATGTCGTGGATCTGTTTGGCAACTAAGCCAGCCATACGATTACCATGACCAATTTCGTCCAGTAAGGTGTCCCAATCATTTAGATGCAGTGCATCAGTGAGGTAAAGACGAATTGCTTCACTAAGACCTTCGTAAGACATATTGTGGGTACGTAAAGATTTGGATAACAGTTTTTCACCCAGTTCAATTGCTTTACTAGCCGTTTGATTTTTTAAGAAATGACGAATCTGTGAGCGCGCTTTGGCGGTGTTTACAAAATTTAACCAAGAAGGGTTGGGCTGAGCCTCTTTACCTTTAATGATGTGAATGGTTTTACCGCTTTCTAGCTGAGTTCTTAATGGTACTAGTTTTTTATCAATGCGACATTGAACGGTTGCGTGACCAATATTGGTGTGAACCGCATAGGCAAAATCGACAGGAGTCGAGCCTTTAGGCAAGGTGATAATGTCACCTTTAGGCGTAAACACATAGATCACGTCTGGGAATAGATCGATTTTCACGTTTTCTAGGAAGTCGAGCGAGTTACCAGCACTTTGCTGGATCTCTAATAAGTTTTTGACCCACTCTTGCGCACGCAGTTCAACATGGCTTGGACCTTTGCCTTTTTGATCATCACTGTCTTTGTATTGCCAATGTGCCGCAATCCCATGCTCGGAGACTTCGTGCATGGTTTCCGTACGGATCTGCACTTCTAGATGTACACCATAAGGGCCAAAAAGAACCGTATGTAAGGATTGATAACCGTTTGGTTTTGGAATGGCGATATAGTCTTTAAAACGCCCAGGTAGCGGCTTATACAATGAGTGAACGGTGCCTAATGTGCGGTAACATTCATCCGCAGTACCGACTAAGATTCGGAACGCAAAGATATCGAGAATGTCTGAAAAACTTTGGCGTTTATTGCGCATCTTTTTATAAAGACTGTATAGATGTTTTTCACGCCCAATGACTTTGGCAGGAATATTTTCTTGATTTAGGCGATTTTGCAGAGACTCGCTGATTTGATCAATCACTTCATGGCGGTTACCGCGAGCTTTTTTGACCGCATTTTCTAAGATAGCAAAACGCATCGGGTACATCGCTTTAAAGCCAAGGTCTTCCAGTTCAATACGAACCGCGTTAATTCCTAAACGGGCGGCGATCGGTGCGTAAATATCTAAGGTTTCACGGGCAATACGACGCTGCTTATCTGGACGCATGACGCCTAGGGTGCGCATATTGTGTAAACGATCAGCCAACTTAATCAGAATCACTCGAATATCACGAGCCATTGCTAGCATCATCTTTCGAAAGTTTTCGGCTTGGGCTTCTTGCGGTGAGTTAGAACGTAACTTCCCTAATTTGGTCACCCCATCAACCATTTCCGCAACGGTTTCACCAAAACGTTGTGCAATATCGGTTTTGGTGTAGCGAGTGTCTTCGACCACATCATGCAGAATGGCAGCGATCAAGCTGTCTTGATCTAACTTCATCTCTGCTAAGATTTCGGCGACGGCAACAGGGTGCCAGATATAGGCGCCACCCGCTTTACGGGTTTGTCCTTCATGTGCCAAATCACCAAATTCAAAGGCGATTCTAATTTTCTCAACGCTCTCCTCACTTAAATATAAGGAGGCTTTTTCAATTAGACCGTTAATAGAACTCGGTGTTGGCATAGATTGGGCAGTTAACGATTAGTTAAAGAAAGGAGGCGTATCAGGATCTGCCATAACCGTATCACGGTCAATTGAATTTTCTGCTAGTTCACGCAGTGCCATTACAGTTGGCTTATCGTTATCCCAAACCAATGTCGGCTCTGCACCAGATGCTAATTGACGTGCACGTTTTGCACTGACAATGACTAATTCAAAACGGTTTTCTACTTGTGATAAACAATCTTCTACGGTTACGCGTGCCATAATTTCCAATCCAAAAAATTTGAGTAAGGAGTTATTTTACCCCAAATTTAAGTGCTGTGAATATGTAAATCAATGCAACAAGCTGTTTTTAAGATGGTTTTTAATTTATCTCGAGCTTTTCTAAGTAGTTTTGCAGTACGTTTTGTTGAGTTTGAATCGCCTGAAAGGCATTGTCTCCCATCTTTATAGCCTGAGAAGGGGTATCTATTAAGGTAATAAGTTGTGTTTTCAATTCAGCTAAGTTTGCAACTTGGACAATCCCTTGGTAGGCAGTGAGTAGCTCTAATTCATCTGAAAAATTGGCCATATAAGGGCCTGTGATGATAGGGCGTTTGAATAGAGCGGGTTCTAAGATATTATGCCCGCCAACTTCTACAAAGCTGCCCCCCATAATGACAAGCTTGGCGTGTTCAAACAGGGGTATTAATTGACCAAGACGATCATCTAAATAAATGCTTGTTTTCTCAGTAGCGTGCTCTTTTAGACTGGCTACCTTAAATTGACCCGTGATGTTTTTTAAAGATGCCTGAATACTTGCACTGCGATTAGGGTGGCGTGGCACTATAACCAATAGTTCTGGTCGATTTAACTCTAACCAGGCCTGGGCAATCTGTAACTCTTCATTTGAATGCGTAGAGGCAACTAGGACATATTCACGGTTGATCGGATTTGGGTTTGATTTTATTTGTTGTAACTGTGCAAACTTGAGATTGCCCATTACTGAGACTTTGTCCGTGAAGGCACCGAGTTGAATAAAGCGTTCGGCATCGCTTTGAGAGCGGGCTAAAACTTGTTTAACGTAATGCAAGCTTTTCAGGTAACTCTGTTGTAGCCATGCGGGTGCTTGTAAGGTTTTAGGGGAGAGGCGTCCATTAATAATATGGATTGGGATACTCTGTTTATTTGCTAAACGGTATAGGTTTGGCCAAATCTCGGTTTCCACTACCCAGAGCTGTTTCGGTTTAGTCCGCTTTAAAAAAGCATTAATGGCAAAGGGGTAATCCAGTGGACAGTAGGCATGTTGAATTTCTTGTTGAAACAGGGACTCTAAAAGTTGTTTACCCGTTGCGGTGTTGGTGGTGACTAAAACGTCGTATTGGCTTTTAATTGCTTTGATAAGAGGTTCCACGGCTTTGACTTCGCCGACCGAGGCACAGTGAATCCAGATACGATTATTGGAGTCTTTAAATTTTGGTAGGAAAAAACCGAAACGTTTAAACAGGAAAGATCGTTCAGCTTGTCTTTTGATGCCATCAAGTAAAGTAAAGATAATGACGAGAGGGCTCAATAGTCGAATTAGAACTTGGTAGATCATTGAGCTCACTCTCAAAACCGCCACAGGTTGTGGCTTAGTTTGGGGCAGGGTTAATTGATTAAGCGCTAATCAGAGATTCAATTAAGCTTTTGTGTTGGTTGATCTGTTTGCTGGTATGCATGCGACCTGAACAGAAAATGCTGTGCAGTTGCTTTAAAGCCAAATCAAAGTTGTTATTGATGACAATATAGTCAAACTCATTATAGTGAGACATCTCGCTAACCGCATCCTGCATACGACGGTTTATGATCTCTTCACTGTCTGTGCCACGCCCAGTTAAACGGCGTAATAATTCATCTTGTGTCGGCGGTAAGATAAAGATCGAGATCGCATCTGGTATCAATTTGCGGACCTGTTGTGCACCTTGCCAATCAATTTCTAAGATGACATCTTTTCCAGCCTTTAACTGCTCTTCTACGGCTGACTTTGAAGTACCGTAAAAGTTGTCAAAAACTTGGGCGTGTTCTAAGAAATCGTTTTGGTTAATCTTTTCCTGAAATTGGTCAATCGTTAAGAAGTGGTAGTTCACGCCGTCCTCTTCTCCCGGTCGCATTTCGCGTGTGGTAGAAGAAACCGATACTTTGATGCTGCTGTCCATTTCAATCAGCTTGCTGACTAATGAGGTTTTACCAGCACCTGATGGGGCTGAAATAATATACAGTGAACCGCTCATAACTTTTCTCCAGTTCTTTTTCAGGGACGATTATTTTAACAAACAAATTGGTCTTAGGGGAGTCTTACCCAAAAACCAAATTTTTAGCTGATATTGTATTTATACGTTGAATCTATCAATTAAAAGAACACTCTAATGCGTGCTTCTAATCTGCTGACATTTAATTTTTCACCAAACTCGCTATTTTTAGCCCCTTGAAAGGTCGTGGCTCTTAAACGTAGTTCGCTGTTTTTATAGCCTGTGTAGATCAATTCTGGGGTAAGTAGGTAACTGTTATCTTCAAGGTTGGCAATGGAGGTTAAGGCGGCATTTAAATAGACCACATCGGCAAAGTCTTTTTGGCTGGCTCGTAGATAGAGATAGTTTTGCCCTGAGTTGCTCAATCCATAGCTAGTTTGTTTGGCTTGTTGGGCCAATTGATAGTCAGTGGACTCTGTTACAGGGTCGCTCTGTGCGAGTGTGTAATAGTTGTCCATTTCAATTGTACTATAGCCTTGTGGCTTATGAAGCCACTCTGCAATCCAAGTCAGATCCGATTCAGTTAAATAGCGAAGCCCCACTAAGCTTTGAAAAGACGACTCGGTTGTTGAGTTTAAAGTGGAGGTTTCGCTAATTTGTGTTTTCAGAGTTTGGTTGCGATAGGCAAAATCACCATGCACTTCAAAATGGGTCGCTAGATTGGTGGCAAAGCTGACACCAAAATCGGTATTGGTTTCTGCTGAATGACGCAGATAAAAATCAATATCGGTGTCTTTAACCAATAAATAGAGTTTACTGCCAAAATAGAGGTTGTCAGCATCACTGTTAACGGGTGAAAAGTCTTGATTCAGGTTATCAGAAGCAGGAATGGCAAAAAACGAGGCAGAAACGGTTTTAACCAGGCCTGGTAGACTTTTGGTATATTCGGTACTGGCTAAAACAAAGCCTTCTCGGTTCACTTCAGGGTCGTCGGGGTTTTTATCACGCTCTAAAAACCCAACGGGGTTCCAAGCGTAACCTTTACCCCATTTAATGGCACGTTTACCAATCTCAAAAGACCATTGATCGGAGGGCTGATAACGCCAAAACCCCTCTTGTAAGGTATGTTCCGAGCCTTGAGTAAAGGTATCCTTTTGCCATTGTGATGAACTACGGAAATTTAGGGTGCTGTTATCAAAACGGTATAAGCCGTTGAGTTCAAGTTCGCTGTTATAGCGTTGAAAGTTTTCGGCGCTTTCGGGTGGTTTAAAAGCAAGGTTAGCCAGAGCGGAATCTGAGTTAACATTCAATTGACTGGACACCACATCAAGGTGACCATTAAACTCATAGGGTTTCTTTTCATAAGCACTGATATTAAAACTGAACTCTTCTGCATGAACGGGTTTTAAAGTCGCTGATAAAGTGACCAGGCCTGTTAGGATTGCCAAACCAATCCGTTTCATTCCCGTAATTCGCCAATTTTAGACATATAACCTAAGGTAAAGACCTCTTCATTGAATTGACGCGCTTTAATACCGTCAAACAACATCACTGACTTAAAACCTTGGTAAAGTGGGCTGTCAGTTTCTAGCATAGCAGGACGAATATAGCCATTACCGAAGTCTTTAATTTTGCTGTAACGTAGGGTTTTAATTAACATGCCGCTGGCTGAATAAGCTTCAATGGTGATCGGAGTTTTTGTGGCTTTATCGATCCACATTTTAAGCTGGTCATAGGCCACTGAGCGGTTTTTAGCTTTAAGTGATAATAGATACTGCTCGCCTTCGTCACTTACATTGTTCGCACTGTACTCGGTGCTGTAATCAAGCTGTAAAATGTCGGAGTTATTAAATACACCGCCAACCACTGATTGCAGGCTGGTAATACGTAACGGCTTACCCACGTTGGGGATATACAGCCACATATTGTCCCCCACTCGTAAACTGCTACGACCACGTTCACTGGCAGGGTCTAAAAACAACGCGACCACATTCTCTTTCCCTTTTTTTACGGTATACAGTACAAACTCTTTACGGTCGCCATCCGGTTCGATATTGATCAGTTTGCGATACATCTCGTAAGATTCAGGCTGTAAACGTGCATCAACCTCTTTTAATAAAGCGTTTGCATCTAGCTCTAAGTCAGTTGTTTTGGTTTCTGACCAGGCCTGTTGAGAAAATAACAGAACACTTAAAGCCAAAATGCGGATCAAATGTCTTTTTAAATGAATCATCTTATTCTTCCTTTTAGACTTGTCTGAGTGCTTCAACAGGGTTGAGTTTAGAAGCTTTCCAGGCAGGCTGTAAGCTGGCTAAAATTGCAGCAACGATAACGGTACCGGAAGCAAATAGCGCATCACTTAAGGTTAATACCGGGTATAAAACCAGGCCTGATTGACGTCCAAACGCAAAACTGATTTCGGCTTGTTGCATGCCAAATATAATAAGCAGACTAATAACCACTCCAAGAATGGCTCCAACCACACCTAACAATAGTCCCTCGGTTATAAATAGCGATAAGATGGTATTGGGTTGTGTGCCCATTGCCGCTAAAGTACCGATTTCACGAACACGTTCATATACCGCCATAATCATTACATTCATCACACTGATTAACACGATAGCCACCAACATGATTTTAATAAACAAGGTCATTAGATCAATCATTTTGGCAATATTGGCAAACGGCGAGAGTTTGTCCCAGCTATGAATTTCAAACGCAGGTTTGCCTTGTTGGTTCACCATTTGGCCAATGCTCTCTTGTAAGGATTTTTGAGCTGGTTTTTCCATATCCGACGATTTTAAGCGAATAGCGATCTCGCTGATTTCACTGGTCTCAATTCGTAACAGTTCACGTGCATCATCAATATGAATATAACCATCACGCCCTCCGGGCCCTGACAGTCCTTCTAAAATACCGTGTACCGTAAAGTTAATGCCGTTTACCGAACCATCACGATTAGTGGCAACTAAAACCACAGGATCGCCCACTTTGACTTTTAAGCCCTTGGCAATCAATTTAGGAATGAGGAGATTTCCGCGTTCAATTAAGGTTTCAGGTTTTTCACCAATAAGTCGCTGCGGCAGTTCAGGGCAAGTAGCAATCTCCTTGTCAGGTTCTATACCATTTAAACGAATGCTAGTGGTTTCAGAGAAGTTACTGAACATCGCACCTAATTTAATACGCGGTGACCAGGCTTCCACTTGTGGCATCTCTGCCAGTTGCTGTTCCGCTTTTTCGACCATATTGGATTTCATATTCAGCGTTAAGGGTAGGCTATCAATGGAAGAGACATAACCTTTCTTATGAATCTGTAAGTGTCCCATCATGGAGTCGGTAATTTGCCCGACCATCATCGCTTTAAACGAGCCCGCGGTGCTCACAAACAGCAACATGGCCACTACGCCAAGTGTGATTAATAGCGTGGTGAGCAAGGTACGACGCTGGTAGCGCAAAAGATTACGGCTGGCAATGCGTAGAATCTTCATTTGATCTGCCCTCCTTGAATCTGCTGAGAGAGTTTACCGTCTTCTAAAGTAAACAGAATTTCTGCGGAGTCCATGATTTTGCTGTCATGGGTTGAGAAGATAAAGGTGGTATCGAATTCATCACGCATCTGCTTCATCAGATCAATAATACGGAATGCAGTATCATGATCAAGGTTGGCTGTCGGCTCATCGGCAAGAATCAACTTGGCTTTAGAGGCTAAAGCACGAGCCACCGCCACACGCTGTTTTTGCCCACCTGAGAGTTGATGCGGAAACTTATTGGCTTGATCAGCAATGCCAACTGCTTCCATTAAGGTGTTGACACGATGCTGACGTTCATTGGTTGGCCAGTTTTGCACCATGAGTAAAGGGTACTCAATATTTTCGAAAACCGTTAGAACAGGTATCAGATTGAAGTCTTGAAAGATAAACCCCACCGTCTCCCCACGAAACTTGGCGGCTTGTTGGCGGTTCAAGGTGCTGATATCGACGCCATCGACCATAAGTGAACCCTGAGTGGGCTTGTCTAAACAACCAATCATATTCAGAAGGGTGCTTTTACCGCTCCCTGATGGGCCAACAAAGGAGACAAATGCTCCGCTATTAATGACAAAATCGACGCCTTGAATGGCGTTAACGGTTTCGCCACCCATTGCATACGATTTGGACAGGTTACTGGCTTCAACAATTTTCATGAAAATCCTTTTCCTTCAAAGACTTCAAATTAAGCTTTCATTTAAGCACAACCTTTTATTTTTTCACATGGTAATTTTATGTGATTTTACAAATCACAATGGAGGCTGAAACCTAAATCCATTACAATGCGTGTATGCATAAAGAAAGTATATTTTTAGTCGGTCCCATGGGGGCGGGCAAATCCACAGTAGGCCGGATATTGGCAGAGCGTTTGCAATATGAATTTGTAGACAGTGATTATGTTATTGAAGAGCGCACGGGTGCTTCCATTCCGATGATTTTTGACATTGAGGGTGAATCTGGATTTCGTGATCGTGAAGAGTTGGTCTTAGATGATTTAACTCAACGCCCTCAGCTTGTTTTAGCCACCGGTGGTGGCGTGGTTGAACGTGAGGAGAACCGCAAACATCTGCGTTCCCGCGGTTTTGTGGTGTATTTGAAATCGCCAGTGGAATCGTTGATTCAGCGAACCAAACATGACCGTAATCGTCCATTGTTGCAACAGGAAAACCCAGCACAGGTGTTACGCGACCTCATGGTTAGACGTGAACCTTGGTATATTGAAATGGCGGATTTAGTGGTGGAAACCCAGCAAGTTCCAGTGCACCGTGTGGTAAAACAGATTATTGATCAACTTCAAGAAGAGCAAGTGATCTAAACCGAATAAACCGATTAGATAGAATTTAAGTGAGACAGAAGTGAAAACGTTAAGTGTTGATTTAGGCGACAGAAGTTACCCGATTTTTATTGGTGAAGACCTATTAGGCAATCCAGAGCTAGTGAAGCCTTATGTTAAAGGTAAGCAGGTTTTGATTGTCACCAATACAACCGTTGCCCCTTTGTATTTAGAGCAGTGTAAACAAGCGTTTTCCAGTTTTGATGTTGAGTCGGTAATTTTGCCTGATGGAGAGCAGTACAAAACTTTAGAGACTTTAAATTTAGTGTTTGATACCTTAATTGGTCAGCGTTTTGACCGTAGTTGTACTTTGGTTGCTTTAGGTGGCGGTGTGATCGGTGATATGACTGGTTTTGCATCTGCCGCATTTCAGCGTGGTGTGAACTTTATCCAAATACCAACGACACTCCTGTCACAAGTGGACTCTTCGGTTGGTGGAAAGACGGGGGTTAACCATCCGCTTGGTAAAAACATGATTGGAGCCTTTCACCAGCCACAGTGTGTCATTATCGATACTAAAACACTGAATACCTTAGAAGATCGTCAATTGTCAGCAGGCCTGGCAGAAGTCATTAAATATGGTTTAATCGGTGACTATCCATTTTTTGAATGGTTAGAAGAGAACTTAGATGCCTTATTGGCACGTGATTTAGATGTTTTGGCAGAAGCGATAGAGCGTTCTTGTGCTAATAAAGCGCGTATTGTGGCTTTGGATGAAAAAGAGTCAGGGATGCGCGCTCTGTTTAACCTTGGTCACACCTTTGGTCATGCGATCGAAGCGGGCATGGGTTATGGTGCTTGGTTGCATGGTGAAGGGGTCAGTGCAGGAACCATGCAGGCACTCTATATGTCACGTTTAATGGGCAATATTAGCGATGCGGACTTTGAGCGCTCTAAAGTTATTTTTGAGCGTTCTAAATTACCTGTCTATCCACCGAGTGTTGCTGAGATGCCAAACGATAAGTATATGGACTTGATGGCGGGGGATAAGAAAGTGCAAGCTGGCACGATTCGTTTAGTTCTGTTGAAGTCGATTGGTGAAGCCTATGTGACAGGCGATTACCCAGCCAAGTTATTGGAACAGACCTTAACTGAGTGGCGCGGTGAGTAATCGTTAACACCGATACATTATATAGTGAGTCAAATCATCCGAATAGGATAGAAGGAGAAGGCATGCCAGAACAATTCGTAAATCAATTTACGGCGGAAGGTGTGTCCTTCTCAATGCAAGATCATATTATGTTGATTAAGGTGGCGAATGAATTCGCCACTGCGACCATTACGACTCATGGTGCATCCGTTTTGAGCTTTATTCCAAAGGGGGCGGACGACCTTTTATGGGTGAGTCCAATGGCTGTTTATAATGGTGAAAAACCGATTCGAGGTGGAATCCCAATCTGTTGGCCGTGGTTTGGAGGAGCAAAACAAGCAGGCCTGCCAGCACACGGTTTTGTTCGGAATACCGTTTGGCATTTAGACCATGTCTCTAATATGGAGTCGGGGGTGACCGAGGTGGTGTTATCCATAGACTCCTCTCAAGAGACCCTGAAGCTGTGGCCACATGACTTTCATCTAGAGTTACGTATTGAAGTGGGTGAAAAGTTAGCGGTCTCGCTGACAACCACCAATAAAAGCGATCACGATATAGAAATCACCGAGGCGTTGCATACTTACTTTAATATTAAAGATGCAACAGGCCTGACCATTTCTGGATTAGAAAACAGTACTCAGTACGATACTCTGCAAACCCCGAACGCAGTTTCCAAGCAGGCTGTCGACATTACATTGAACCCGCCTATGGATTCAGTATTTGTGAATCAATCTGCTGATATCCACATTCACGATCAAGCCAACCATCGTAAGATTCTTATTGAAAAGCAGCAAGCCTTATCAACGGTTGTGTGGAACCCAGGTTCTGAGATTGTCAAAGGCTTTGCCGATATTCCTGATCAGGCCTGGTCAGATTTTGTTTGCGTTGAAGCGGGTAATGTTTTTGACAATGTCGTGGTGATTCCAGCAGGTGAAAAACATACAATGACGATGATGTTGTCACATCAGTCCGGTTAAGTTGAGTAAGTCTCAAATCTTTTTACGGTGACGGAATCGTGTATTGAGCGTGAATGGCTTCTACTGCCAACAATATTTCTTCACTTAAATTAATTTCTATCGAATCAATATTTTCTTTGAGTTGTTCCAATGTGGTCGCACCAATAATATTGGCATCGACAAATGGACGACTGTTCACAAAGGCTAAGGCCAGCTGTGTTGGCGTTAAGTTATGATTTTTAGCTAAATTAGCATAGGCCTGGGTCGCAGCCACCGCATTTGGATTAGAGTAGCGATCATAATGTGGGTATAACGTAATACGTGCGTCTTGTGGTGTTTGGCCATTTAGATATTTACCTGACAAAACACCAAAGCCTAATGGTGAATAAGCCAGTAAGCCGATTTTTTCTTGAAAAGCAATTTCCGCTAAGCCCACTTCATAGCTTCTATTTAATAAGCTATATGGGTTTTGTACCGAGACAATTTTCTGTAACCCTTTCGATTCTGCTAATTGTAAAAACTTCATCGTTCCCCAAGCGGTTTCATTAGATAAACCGATCTGCCGGATTTTTCCCTCTTTAACCAATTCAGTTAACACCTCTAGGGTTTCTTCAAATTCAGTCATCTCAGGCGTATCGAATTCAGGAGCGGTAAAACCTAACTGACCAAAGTAATTGGTTTGGCGTTCCGGCCAGTGCAGTTGATATAGGTCTAAGTAATCCGTTTGCAAACGTTTTAGAGAGCCTTCCAATGCTTGATGAATCTGCTGGCGGTTAAATCGACTCTTCCCCTCTCTTATATGAGTAGTGAAGTCGCTTGGCCCAGCTATCTTAGAAGCCAGCACTACTTGGTTACGCTTTCCGTGTTGCTTGAACCATTGACCAATCATCTCCTCAGTACGGCCATAGGTCTCAGGGTTGGGAGGAACCGAATACAACTCCGCAGTATCCCAAAAGTTAACCCCTTGGGATAAAGCATAATCCATTTGTGCAAACGCCTCTGCTTGAGTGTTCTGTTCGCCCCAGGTCATAGTGCCTAAACAGATACGACTAATTTCAATGTCAGAATGGCCTAATTGGTTATAGATCAAGGTAGGTTCCCTGTAGTTAAATGATTGATAATCAATCTTAATAGATATTGAGTGAAAATGGAAAGTAACAGGCCTGGCAAGAATGAGTTTGAAAAAATGTCGTATTCATTGATTTAGGCTTGTGTTGGCTGAAGAGTTGTTTTAACGTTCTATAATAACTACCACTTATATTGAGGTTCTTTTATGTCAGCTAATGAAAACAACCAGCGCCAAAATTATATCGACCATTTGTGTTTCATTATTCCGTTAAAGCCATTAAGAGCGACGCCAAATGTAAATTTCTATAGTGTAGAGGGAGTGATCGATGGTTTGTCAGGGGTTGATTTAGTGATTCATGAACCGGGTGGCAAGAGCCCTTTGATTGAGGGGGATGAAAACTGGTATTGGTATATGCATACTGATCAGGAAGATAAGCTGGTTGTGCATCAAGGAAAACGTAAGGTTGAACTGTACTCCGCTAAGCATGGTAAACCGGAGTTATTTGAGGTTACCGCAGACGCTATCTATCATAATGGTGAAAAGATATTTAATGGAGCTGCGATATTGGGTTGGGAGCCACATGTATTTCATCGAGTGCATTCACCAGAAGGTAGTATCTCAACCAACTATGCAAAACGTTTAGAAGAGTTTGATATAGATACTAACTTTAATATCTATAACTTGGATAGCCAGACAGGAGAATATAGTATGCTGAGGCTCGGGGCATTAGATCAGCCAAAATAATTAAATACAAACTGAGCAGGCTTGGTTTCAAAGTTTGGTTATGTTTTACGTAAGTTAAAGCCGAGATTGATTTATCAATCTCGGCTTTTTTCTTTTAAAGGCGATTAATAAGCCGTTGATAACTAAAATGGATAAAAGAAAAGATACGTATTTATGGGCTCAACAGGGTGTAATGTGAATAACTCTGTGGATAACCTCTGCGTAAAATGGGTAAAAAAGGGTGTTTTGGCGAGAAGTCGAAAAAAGAGTCATAAAAGTGTAAAAAAGATGCAATTAGGGGTTGCGCAAAGTTTGTGATTGTATAGAATACGCCTCGTTCCAACGGACAAGCACT
>JAYENR010000084.1:0-2799 GCA_034722175.1 Pseudomonadota bacterium
TGGAAATCGAACGACTGGATTCATGACAGAGGTATTGCTTGGCAATCGCCAGTTTAAATTCTCGATTGTATTTGGACATGAAAAAACCCCCAAGGTTGGTGTCCAACATTTGGGGGTCACTTCATTATGCTGGCTTTTTTGTATCTATAGGGTGGTAAAAAAAGGAATTCGGCTAGATTAAAGAAGGTTTTTCTAATATTAGGATAGTGTGATATAGCTTTGTTTTATGCCCTATTAAAATAAATAATGTTATTTGTTTTCAATTAGTTAGTTTAAAAAAAATCACCTTTTCGGGTGGTAGAAGATTTACTTATGCTTTAATCAAAAGATTTGCTTATGAAATGCTATAAAAAATATTGAACGCAAATTTTGAATGCCGTTAAATACGTAGTTAGTCGGCAACGGCAATAAAACTAAAAATAATTTGAGGATACAAACATGAAAAAATTAAATGCTTATGAAGTGATGGGGCTAATCAAAGCGAAACAGATCCAGAAGCAGAAAGGTGCTTCAATGATTGAATACGCGCTAGTTGTTGCTGGCGTTGCTGCAATCGCTGCTGTTTTATTCGCAGGTGGAACAAACGGCGGTGGTAGTGTTGGTGATGCAATTCATACAAAAGTAACGGCTTCTATTCCATAGTATTTATGAAAGACAGTCGTCTTACCAAGCAGAAAGGGGCCGTTCTTTTAGAAACGGCCTATTTTTTGCCAGTGATGCTAGCGGTAATATTGCTGACAGTGGAAGTCGTTGCATACGCAATGAATAGCTTTGCAGCAAATGATGTTCTGACAGATGTACATAGCGCGATAATAGAAGAAGTTGAACTGGTGAGTAACTTACCATCAGGTGGAACTTTGGATCCTTCAGTGCAGTATGCGAGTTGCAATGCGGGTTCAGTTGTTTTGCCAACTGGTTCTAATGCCACGATTACCAGTATCGTAACCTCAACATTGGCGGCAAAGAATATTAATTTTTCTGCTTCGGATCCTGCAAACACCAATATTACGATGAACCAGGTTTCTGGTTTTGATGTGTATGTTATTAATTTTTCCGGGACTGCCAATACATTGGTTATCCCTACGTTTTTATCGGAATTGATGCCGATTAATGTCGATACAGTTGTCAGTATTAAAGATGCCTGTACCCCTTGAGATGATTTTTGATAAATCATGTTTCTATTTGTTTAAGAGAATTCTATGAAACTACAACGCAGTGATTTGATTCTGTATGGAATCGCTTTGCTTTCATCCGTGCTGGCAGTAGGTTTGGTTTACGGCTATGTTGAAAACCGTGTAGCGGAAGCGGAAAGCAAAACCGAAGTGAAAACTGTCACCGTTATTGAAAAGCCAGAGCTACGTTCTGTTGTGGTGGCGAGCCGTGATCTATATCGCGGAGAGAAAATTAATGTTGCAGATATTAAAGTGTTAATGGTGCCAACAGAAGGTGTCGTTACCACGAGTGTTGTAGTCAATCCGGATAAAATTGTTGGTCGTGTCGCCAAGCAGCATATCTATGCGGGTGAATGGATGATTCAACAAAAGATCGGGCTTCAGACTGAAGACCAAGGCCGGGTTGAGTCTTTGCTAGAAGAAAATATGCGTGCGATGCGTATTCCAGTTTCAGCAGAAAGTGGTTTATTGGGGATGTTAAACCCAAGTGATCATGTCGATGTGATCAGTGTGTTTGAAAGTGCCGATGGTAAACGAATGATCAGCCGTACTATTTTGCAGAATATTGAAGTGTTATCGATTGGTCAAACCAATCGAATGGGGCGTTTGAGAGAAGATGAGGCGCAACAGGCACAAAAGAATCATGAAGGTGAAGCCTTTGTGAAAGCTTCAATGGTGGCTTTAAATGTGGATACTCGTCAGGCAGAGCAACTGGCCTTAGCTATGAATGTAGGGGCGATACATTTAGCGTTGCGTGGATCAGCGGATGTCAATATAGTCACAACGGACGGAGTCAATGTGAAAGTGATGGAGCGTAGCAAACAGCGCCCACCTAAATATAAGCCAAAAACCAAACGAGATGTTATTCAAATTATGCAAGGTGACAGTGTACAAGAGGTAATCACACGATGAAAACTTTCCCAAAATGGATTAAAAAAACCGCTCTCGTAACAGGTGTCGGGTTGTCCTTGATGCTTACCTCTATGAGTTCACAAGCTGAGTTGGCAAAAGTTTATAACTTAACTGAAACCGATAGTCAGATTATTAAGTTCGATAAAGGCCTTAAGCGCGCCATGATCGCTAACCCTGAGTTAGCCACGGTTAAGGTATTGAGCAAAAAGGAGTTGTTGATTACAGGTAAAGGTGCTGGACGTACTCAGTTGATTGTGACCTATCGTGATACGCCTAATGTTGATCACCAAGTGGTTTTAAATGTTTCACCGGATCAATCTCGACGTGATGAGATTGAAAGTACACTGGCGCAATTGTTAGCGAACCTGAACCCTCAGGGAACAGTTAAGTTCCAGCTTAAAAATATATGGGTTAATTCGGAAAGTTCTGTACGTCGTGAAGTGGATCAAATCGGTAATCAAGTTGATGGCGATGCAATGCAGAAAGCTTCTAAGCGCAAAGATAAGGATGTTTTGCAGTCAGAATCTTCAGTGGGTTCACTGGGGGCACAGCCATTAGCGGGAAACTACATGGTTTTGCTGAGTGGTGATGTGCCAAATAAAGCGCAAAAGAAACGTATTCATTCTGTCATTTCGGCTTTAGGTTTAAGTGTTGTGAATATGATCAATGTGACAGGGCCGCAACAGATTAAATTGTCGGTAAGAGTTGCCGAAGT
>JAYENR010000085.1:0-17603 GCA_034722175.1 Pseudomonadota bacterium
GGTTTGGGCGTAGAGGTCGGCAAACTGTTTGGGCTCTAGGTCGTGAATAAGCATGGAGCGAAAACTGGCTAACTGGTGGGTGAGTTCGCTACTGCGGTTAGCCTCAATATCATCTAATAAGGCTTCTTCTAAAATGTTCTCTAATAATCGCGCTTTACCGGCCATAAATTCGGCCAGTTTAACGGGCGATTTTATCGCTTGGGTGACCTTGGTTGAGAACTCTATAATCAGGTTGCGGAACTTTTCAAACTCTTTTTCAAGCGGGATAATTTGCCCGGTACTTTCACTGGGTTTGCCGAGCCAAATTTCGGCGACTTTTACACCGTTTTCGTAAAACTGAAACCAAACGTAATCGGTAATAATGAGGTTGTCTAAGGCGTTACGGTAACGGGTAAATTGCTCTTTATACAGTTTGCTGTTGAGGTCTTTACCAATGTCTTTGGCCTCTATATAACCAATGGGTACGCTGTCTTTGGTAATCACGTAATCGGGGTTACCGCAATCGGTAATTTGTGAGGGTTCGTTGGTCACGTGAAAATCGGGCAATAAGGTTCGAATTAAGGCTTCTAAGTCAGCACGAAAGGTGTGTTCGCTGGTATGGCCTTCAGCAAGACGATTGTTGATTTGATTGAGGTAGTCTGAGATTTGCATAATGGCAAGTTTGGCTTTGAGTTCGTGTGATTGCCGTTAGTTTATACTATTTGGATTTTGGGGGTAGCCAGTAAGCGTAGTATTGCTTACTTTTTATTGGATTTTAGAGGGGGTGAGATAGATATTGACCGTGGCGTAGTGTGGTTTAAGGTAGTTGAGACGGCAGGCGAGTTGAGGTTGTGTTTGTTGTGGTGATCTTTGTTGTGGTGATCTTTGTTGTGATGATTTTAGGTAGGGTTGCAGGGTTGCCTGGTGTTCTCTGGGTAGATATCCGAGCTTGATGTCGTCTTGAGTTTGAATGCGAATGGCATGGGCATCGTAAGGGTTTTCAGGTTCGGCACAAAGTTGCAGTGGCATTTCTCGTTTGAGTTGATCGAAATACTGAATGTAGTCGCTGTAATCGGTGCCGGCTATTTTGCTTTTTACCAGTAAGTAACCCCATGGAGGATTAAGGTTGGCAATCTGTTGGCGTAGGTAATCCCAATCGGATTCCGATACGGTTTGGTTTTGGTAGCCGAGCGCTTCATAGAGCTGCCATTGCGAACTTTTGGGAAAGGGTTTAAGTTGCAAGGTCAGTTCGGTGGGTAAAATGGGGTCACCTACCCAATGGTAAAAATAGCTGTCGCCCCGCACCACGGAGTTAATATACCCTCCCACACAGTGTTGCATATTGTGCCCTTCTGAAATCAGAGCTTTAGCGGTTTCAATAGGGTAAAGCCTGTTATTACCTTTAAAGGGTGGCCTTGGAAAAGCTTGTTGTTGGGCAAGCTTTTCGACCAGTTTAATGAGCTTGGCTTCTAAGTCTTGCGGGCTTTGCAAGGTTTTAAAGACTTTAATGATGCGGAGTTGCTGTTTGGAATCGGCCTCTAATATCAAGGGCGGTAGGACATTGGCAATGGCAGAGTCTTTAAAGTGACTGAGCATTTGCCAGAGTTTTCCCAGCCATAGCCAGCGAGGTAAGGTGCGTAAGTAGGGCAAAGCCCCAACACGAATGACATGGGCACTGAGTAAAAGTTTTTGAAAGCTTGAGTCTTGTGTGTAATACAGGAACTCTTGAATATCATTGATTTTCCAATCGAGTGAGTCGAGCATCAGTTTACGGGTTTTTTTAGTTTGTGCGGCCGTGAGTTCGATATTGATCATACGGCTTAGTAGTGTATGTCGTGGTTGCCCTGGCAGAGATAATAACCAGTGTTCCCAAACGGGTAAGGGGCTGTTTTCTAGGTTTGCCAAAGTCAGCATGAGTTTTAAATAAGCCCCGTCTTGGCTCTGTGCCAGTTGTAATATCCAGTCTTTAAACAGGCGGTGTTGTTTCATTAGCCTTAATATTAACAATTGCGGCATTTGAGTTTGATTATCCGCTAGAATCCCGACCGCTTTTCGGTAACTTAGTGGAATGGTGTTTGCCCAGTGTTGAAAATGTATGGGTAAGACTGATTGCAGGTCGGTTGTGAGCTTGCCGGTTTGGTCAAAAAACGTTTGTGGGTAGTTGGCTTCTTTGTAAAAGTGAGCAAACTCTTTCGTTTTGACTTGCAGGTTGTCCTGCCAAGGCCATAATTGGTAAGTGTGGCCGGATCGTTGATCAAGCAATTCTAGCGGGTAGGTGGGTAATTGAGGCATGAAGTGATTAGTCGGTTACGTACTTAAACGCATTTTAAAAGGGTTGAGCGGATTTAGCAAATAGCTCAATAAAAGTTGAAGTAAAAAGGAGAGGAAATGGGTTGGTCTGCTTGGGCGTTGGATAATTTGTGGTTGGTGGCCGGTGGTTCTTTGGTGATTAGCTTATTGCTGCATTTTGTAATTACTTGGTTATTTAAAAACTCAGGTAATGCACCTAAAGATGATGCAAGGTGAATGGATGTTGCCTTTGTGTTTTTTTGTTATAAACAGAACAAAATAAAGAGTTAAAAATGGGATGTTTAAAGCTTAAAGTTTAAAATTAAACAGGCCTAGTAGAGGTGCTTCTGACCAGGCCTGTTTAGCTTTAAATTGAAGAGTATCTGCGATTGAAGAAGCAGATCACTTTTTAATGAAGGTACTTGCTTTTTTGATTACTGATCAAAAGACCAAGTACATTGGCAGTTTGATTCTAAAAGAGCAATATTATTGTCATCAAAAGACCATGTGTCAGCTAAAGCAGACATAGAAGTAAAAGCAAAAGTCATTGATAAAGCGATAAGTGTCTTTTTCATTGTGTTTCTCCAATGCAGAAATAATTAAATTTAAAAGATCTTCATTAGGAGTCAGGACTTTATTGAGTATAAGTTCGATAGAATCGAGGCCCGATTTGTCGTGGAAAACATTTCCATATCAAGATCCGTAGGGATAATTTTAATTTATTTATGCATAAAGTCAAATAATGGTTGAATTAAGGTTTTATGACAACGTATAGATTAAAAAAGAAAAATGGGGCAGGCATGGTTGGTTTTGAGCGGATACTTTAATTAGGATAATGCACTCTATAAAGCCATGGAAAGGTCTTTTAAGAGGTGGAGTTGTGGCGGCGCTTTCTTAGATAAAGGATGAGCCAGATTGAGAGGCTCAGCCCAGAGTATTGTTCCTGCTATTGAATGTATTCAAGGTAACAAGGTGTATCGAAAATTTGGAGTCTTAAAAAGCAAGCAGGCCTGGTAAAGTAATTTCTACCAGGCCTGCTTCTTGTTGTATTGATTTAGAATTTGATTAGTTGTGTATCTAAGTCAATCGGCGTTGTAGTTGAAATGAGCTCACTGAATTTTGTAGTTGTTCAGATGAGTCTAATAAGGTTTCAGCAGTTGCCGTTGTTTCTTCAACTAGTGCAGCATTTTGCTGAGTGGTACTGTCAAGGCTAGTAATGGCTTTGTTAATTTCATCAATTCCTTGTGATTGTTCCACTGACGCGCTTGAAACTTCATTGACTATGGTTAGCATTTTTTGAGTTTCATCAGTAATGTGATCTAAAGAACTACCGACTTTTCCAACTTGATCCACACCGATATTAATCGCGTTAGAGGTTTGTTCAATTAAGGTACTAATCTCTTTAGCGGCATCTGCAGATTTACCAGCAAGATTTCGAACCTCACCCGCTACTACCGCAAAGCCTCTTCCGTGTTCGCCTGCTCTTGCCGCTTCAACAGCGGCGTTTAAGGCTAGTAAATTGGTTTGAAAGGCAATGGAATCAATCAGGCCTGTAATTTCTCTTATTTTATTAGAGGCAGTTTGAATGTTATTCATAGAAGTTTTGGTATCTTCCATAACGCCATTTGCATCCAGAAGAATACCGTTTTGCGATTGTGCAATTTCACTCGCCATTTTGGTATTGTTTAAATTGTTTTGAATTTGAGAATTTGTCTCTTCCATGGCCGCAGAGGTCTCTTCCAAAGCTGCCGCTTGTTCTTGAGTGCGTTGATTTAGATTTTGCGCACCTTCAGCCACACTGCTTACATCTGATCTAACTTGGAAAGCGATCTCCGTTACTTGCGATAGAGTGGTAGTTAAGCTATTGATACTTTCATTAATGGCTTGTTTTGCTTCGTCTATTGTAAATTCATATTGGTGGGTAATAGGTTGCGTTAGGTCACCTTGGGCAATACGCTGCGATGCTTTTACAATATCACTAAAGCCTGTTTCGATATGCTCAAGTGTTTGGTTTAAGGTTTCTTGTAGTGTGCGAATATCACCAGCTGCAAAGTTTTGAATACGTTCATCAAACTTACCGCGTGCTGCGTAGTTCATAACACAGTTTATCTCTCCAAAAGCGGCGGATAAACTGTGCATAGAAGTCAAACAGTCGTCAACTACTTGAGCGTACGCACCTTTTAACTCGTTGTTATGTTGTTTACTAAAGTCACCATGCTGCAAGTCTTGCATCACTTCTTCAATCACTTCAAACGTTGCTTTTAAGGATTGACTGGTTTCATTAATACGGTTTTTCAAAATCCCATAATCGGACTGGAATGGAAATTGAATTTCGTAATTTAAGCGTCCGGCTAAGATCTCTTCCATTGCCGAGGAGACTTCGGCATTAACCACCTGTGCCAGCATGGACTGGCGGTTATAGGCTTTGGCCATTTGTGCGATTTCATCATTCCCATAGCTATGAACACGAGCAAATAGATCCGAGCTTTTTACCGACTCTTCCATTGTCATTTGGGTTTTACGGATCGGTTTAATCACCATTACCCATAGTAGAGAGAGGATAAGAACGATAAGGATGGTTAATGCGATGAGCAATTGCATAAAGGCGTTCTCAGCTACAGCAAATTGTTCGGCAAGCATCGCGTGATAGCTAGTGATGTCTTCAGAGATTACATGATAACCAATAAGGTTGTTAGAACTGTCATGGATGGCTTGAGCGTAGTGAAAATGTGTGTCTGTGGTTAAAAAGCCACTGTTAAAGAGAGTGGTTAAATCAATTTGGCGTAGCGTCTCTATCTGTTTGCCAGAGAGTGCCATTGAGAACTGTTTGTCATTCCCCACGACCCAATTTCCGTCATTGGAAACCGAAATGTTTTTGGCGTTCATTTTACGGAATCTATCACCCGCCATAATGTACTCTTTAGACACCGCTAACAAGTAGGCACGGTCGTTGTTGGCAAAGTCATTACGAATAGACCCCATGCCTTGAATCAGTTCAACGCCACCTTCATAAGTTCCGTTTCGATACATCGGCAGAATGGATTTAATATTAAAACCGGCTGAACTCACTGCATACACCACCATTGGTTTTTGTTCTGAGGCCAGTTTTTTTAGGTAACCGCGATTGGATAAGTCGCTGATTTTTTGTTTGTTGAGCGGTTTCCATGACTTATAAAACGACTGCTGGTTTTCATCGGTAAAGTGCAATTTTATGCTCTTGAACTCGGTCATAGCACGATATTTAGCAGAAATTTCACCAAGTGCGATATTTAAGCCTTGCTGATCATTATTTGCAGCGGCATTTTGAACTTCGCTGGCGTTGGTAATTCCAATCGCGTTGGTGATCCCTAATTCAGACTTTTTAATCATTAAACTGTCTAAAATGGCCGAAAAGTTTTCACTGTGACTGACTGCGGTACTGGTTTCAATCTGCTGTTTTTCGTACTGTTGGTAGGCAAATGCAACGCCTAAAATAACAATGGCAATACTTGCCGTGATGGCAATGATTTTTTGATTTAAAGAGGCTCGATGAAGCCCGAATAGAGCATTGATTTTATGTTTGGTTTTGCCGATCCATTCGCCACTGAAAAAGACCAATTTACCGCTGGTAATTTTTTGATACAGATCTTCGGCACGGCGAATCTTATCAGATGATGTCATTAGGCGTTTAACAGAGGTGTAACCGAGGTATTGCCCATTCTCAAATGTAGGTTGGATACGCATGTCGGCCCAATAGGTCTCGCCATTGGATTTTTTCTCGCAAACAGGAAAGTTAACAGGTCTATTTTTAAGACACTGCTTATGAATGGTTGACTGAATTTGATCAACTGCATTAGGGGCTCTCAGCATTTTGGAAGGCTGACCAATGAGTTCATCAGTGGTGTACCCTAGCCATTCTAAGTATGCATTGTTTACATATTGAATGATGCCGTTGGCATCGACTCTGGCAATTAAACGGATATTTTCTTTCATGTGGTAGGGCCTGATAATTTTGAAAAAAGTGCGTACTTGTTCGTTTGAGATAATAAGAAATTACAACGCCAAAGTATAAGTTAAATCCTCTAAGCTCGGTAGGGAAGTCTATTTAAAAGCTTTATAGCTTGGTATTAAGAATGACTATTCCCTCTTTTAGAAGAACCATCTTTTTAGTTTTAATAGAGTGCCGTCGTTCTGTATAAAAGGGGATTGAGCAGGCTTGTTGAGTTGTTTAATTCGAGTTTTTGGTTTTTAAGTGCTAATTGCTTATGGGAGTTAAATAACGTTCTCGTTTTTTGGGTTTAAGTTTGTCTATCTCAACCAAAATCAACGCATCAATGCAGTCGTTAAAGTCAGGATCGATACTGAAATCGATAAAGCGGCAACCTTTGTCTTCGCACACTTCGGCATATTGTTTAAACAGAGTGGGAACTTTCACACCTTCAACATCGAGCAGGGCATTGAGTTTTTTGTAGCTGGTTTTGTACTCTTCTGCAAACAGATGTTTGGCAATTTTTTGATTCTCTTTTGTGATGGTAACAGGCCGTTTTGCTGAGGCTAGATCTCTATTTGAACCAAATTGTTCGCTATAAAAACCGATAATCAACTCTTTGGCATTTTGTGGGTAAGCCGCACTTAAAGAGACTGGGCCAAATAGGTATTTAACGTCTGGATGTTGTCTCACATAAGCGCCAATGCCGTACCATAAATAATCTAAACTGCGTTTTCCCCAGTAACGTGGCTGTACAAAACTGCGCCCTAACTCAATTGCGTTGGACAGGTAGTCCTCCATTTCTGGTTTAAGGTTAAATAGAGTGCTGGTGTATAAGCCTTTAATATCGTGTTGTTTAACGATCTGTTTACACTCTCCAATTCGATAAGCACCCACAATCTCTAGATCATCGTCATCCCATAAAACCAAATGGCGATAACGAACGTCGTACTGATCTAAATCGAGGGAGGTACCTGTCCCTTCTTCTACGGTTCTAAAGGTCAGTTCACGTAGGCGACCAATTTCATGCATGACGGGTGAGTCATCTTCAAAGTCGTACAGATAGATTTTTTTGCCGTCTTGGGTCTGACCTAGCAACGGGCTTTTTTTGAGTGATTTTTTTAAGGCTTTTCGGTCAACAGGGTGAGCCACCGTTTCAACGGTTTCAAATAGAGGTGTTTTGCCTTTTTTGGCAAATTTTGACTCTTTATCGAGCAGATAGAGGTGTTTTCTAAAACGATTGGCTAAGGCCTTGTCAGCCAAATCTAATTTAGCTACGGACTTCCACGGAACTGGTTTACCAATATGAAACTGAATCTCTTGATGACTTTTATTGAACATCTCCTGTACTAACATTAGAGTGCCTAAAGGTTTATACAAAGCAGACAAGCTATAAAAAAGTGCAGAGTTTCGGGCATCAATATAGATCGGAACAATAGAAGAGTTCGACTTTTTAGCCAGTTTTAAAAATCCCGCTTTCCATTTTCCATCACGCACGCCATTTGGACGGATGCGAGAGACTTCTCCTGCTGGGAAAATAATCACCGCTTCATCTTGATCCAGTGCGTTCATAATCGCTTTAAAATGCGCTTTATGAGAGAATTTTCCGCTCATGTTATCAATGCCTAAAAACAACGATTGCAGCGGTTCAATATTATTTAATAGGTCGTTTGCGACAATTCGAACATCAGGACGGACAGATCGAATCATTTTTAATAACGCTAACCCATCTAATGAACCTATTGGGTGATTGGCGACAATCATCACTCGACCTTCTGATGGAATGCGATTTAAGGAACGAGCACTGACTTGATAGCTGAAGTTGAAAAAATTAAGCACTTGATCTAAAAATGCAAAGCCTTTTAAATGTTGGTGGCTTTGAATAAACTGATTAATCTCGTCTTCATGAGTGAGGGTTTTGATCAATTTAATCATTGCTTTACCCCCCAGTTTTTTTGGTAGATCAGGATATTTTTCTGTTAAAGCTTTCTCTAAGTTCAGCATCCGCTCTCTTCTTTGCTT
The DNA here is from genome assembly GCA_034722175.1 of Pseudomonadota bacterium. Lineage (GTDB taxonomy): Bacteria > Pseudomonadota > Gammaproteobacteria > Thiomicrospirales > Thiomicrospiraceae > Thiomicrorhabdus. Next base: position 8,258 of record JAYENR010000085.1, read on the forward strand.
ATCTTTTAATTCAATAGGCATTATTAAAAGTGAATTTGAAGCTAAGATGACAGAGGTGTGATGTTTTGATGACAGCACATTTCGAGTTATAAAATTGTTTGTTTATATCACTCTACCTAGAACACGTTAAAATGGTGGTTACTAGAGAGACCTTTGCACGAGTGAATGCACGAATAAAAATGGTTAAAATTCACCAGAGTTTTGTTGAAAAACTAGTGAATAGCCAGCTATTCCCCACGTTTTCCGTCGCAATCAGGCAAATCTTTCCTCATTTTTTCTTTCGCACCCCACTCGTGCAAAGGTCTCTAGATAGTTAAACAATAGGTTTTAATTTTGGCATCAATAAATAGATATAGATACAGTAAACGGGTATTTCAAACATGGCTGTTTTTAATTTGGACAGGCCTGGTTGGAGTGGTTTTGCCTATACACGCTTCAGAGCAAATTCTGGAACTGGACGATGTTAGTTTGACGATTCAAGTTACTGATGTGGTGAAGCTGGATCAAGTTCAGGGTATGGACGAAGCGGCAAAAGCGCGTTTATTATGGTTGCCTTCCGAATACGGTGTTTTGCCTCAAGAACAACAGATTGCAAAGCAGTTGGCTCTGCACGGCATGGAGAGTTGGTTTGTTGATATTTATGAAGCGATGTTTTTATCACCAACCCCCAGTGCCGTGGATGAGATACCAAGTGATTTGATTGCTAAGTTGATCGCATTTGCCAAGTTAGATGGCAAGCCTTTGTGGGTGGTGGCACCTAATAAAGCCGCACAACTGGCGGTGCGTGGCTTGGTAGACGATCAGCCAACCGCGCAAAACTATACTGGATTGATTCTAATTAATCCAAATTTGTATCTCAATACCCCAAAACCGGGTGAAGAAGCCCAATATTGGTCACAGGTTTCAGCGGTCAATTTACCGATCAGTATTTTACAGGCTGAACAATCTCCGTGGCGTTGGCGAGTGACGCAGCTAGCCGATGAATTACAGATTGGCGGCAGTGATGTGTTTGTACAAATACAACCACAAGCTCGTGATCGTTTTTACTTTCGACCTGATGCCTTAGAGGTTGAACGTGATATTACCAGCCATTTAGCAGATAAAATCCGTCAGATTATGTATCAACAACTTTATTATATGGATGAAAAACGTCAAGCTGGTGTTTTAGGAAGCAAAGTCAAAAATCAAATTGAGTCAACTCGATCAACCGAGCTTCAAGTCTTTAACGGTGAGCAGAATCGAGCCTTGCATTTAGAGAATATTAAAGGCGGCAAGGTATCCTTAAGTGATTACCAAGGTAAGGTGGTTTTGCTTAATTTTTGGGCAAGTTGGTGCCCGCCGTGTGTTCATGAAATGCCCTCAATGGCGCGTTTAAAAGATCAGCTAGCAGGCCAGCCGTTTGAAATTTTAGCCGTTAATTTGGCCGAATCGAAACAAGCCATTCAAGCTTTTACCAAAGCCCATCCCGTAAACTTTCCTATCTTGTTGGATCAAACAGGTTCTGCCGTACAATCTTGGCAAGTCTTTGCTTACCCTAGTACCTATCTAATCGATAAAACAGGTCAAATTCGTTACGCGCTATTTGGCGGTACAGAGTGGGATCAGGCAAGTCATATTGAAAAGGTTAAGGCACTGCTAAGTGAATAAAGCCATGTTTCATGGCTTTTAAAGTGATCAGGCCTAGTGAGATGTTGTTTTTTTTTAGTTATTATTCAGCTAGTTAATAACTAATGTAGCAAGTTGCATCATTTGATGCGGATTGCTACAATTAATTTTGAGTTATATAGGATTAAGGATAGAAATGATGGCAACTTCAAGTATTCGATTAGATTGTGAGTTGGTTGATCAAGCCGCGATTATCGCCAAAGCACAGCACCGCACCACGCCTAAACAGATCGAGCACTGGGCGCATATCGGTAAAATTATGGAAGATAATCCTGACCTTCCCTACGAGTTTGTGGCGCAAACCTTAATCGCTAAAGCTGAAAAAGAAGCGGGCCAACTAGAGCCATTTAGTTTTGACTAAGTCTATGCAGGTTTTACAAACGCCAAGTTTTAGAAAGGCGGTAAAAAAGCTTCATTCAAATCAGATGCAGGATTTACATAAGGCGATTAAAAGCCTAATGCAGAATCCTGAGCTTGGTGAGAAGAAAAAGGGCGATCTGAATTACTTAAGAGTTTATAAATTCAAGATGGCGAAACAACTGACTTTATTGGGGTATAGCTATGACGAAGGCAAGATTGTTTTAGAGTTGATGTCGCTGGGCTCACATGAAAACTTTTATCGAGATTTAAAGTAGTGCTCTGACTTCTTTAATTAAACTTTCTTTATTGGCATTAGGCAGATTAGAGTTTTCTATAATTTCAGAAAAAGTGATAAATGCTATGTTAGATGAAACTGAAATTACTTCACTAATTTCTGTATTGGTGTAGATGGGTTGCACAGACTCACCATCATAGTTTCTAGTTACTTTAAACATGCCACCATGAGTGTGACTATGCATCGCTTTTATTGTTTTTTTGGATAGTTCATTAGGCAGTTTATCAATGTTATTAAGTTGAGAGATCATGTCTTTAAGTGTTACGTTTTTTGTGCCATTAAGAATCTGATCTTTTTTTATAAAAATTGATATTTGTTTTTCAGTAGCGCAGTATGTGAGCCACATTCCACGAAGAAAAGTTTCAATTAAAGGTCGAACAAGACTAAAAGCAGGGTTTTCAAGTTGATTTTCAAGCAATGTGTTTATGCCTTTACAGTGCTCATGAACAGTATTGAGTAATGGTGCTGAGACCTTAAAAGCATCATTGCTTTTGTGTAGGAGCTCTATTCCATCAACTTTTCGATCGATGCTTGCGAGTAAAATTCTGAAATTTTCTAATGCTTCTGAGTTATCCACGCCATGTAATCCTGTTTTTTCATATATCCTGCTTTAGTCATTTCGTTACGCTCTCGACATAAACTTGCCGGTTAAGGTGCTGACCTTAACGATTTCGTTGGGTTCAATGAATTCGGGAACTTGGATTTCATAACCTGTGGATAACATGGCGGGCTTGGTTCTACCTGCTCCGGTTGATTTGCTTCCTGGGTTGGTTTCAGTGACCTCTAGGTCAACATTGGTTGGCAGTTCAATGGTGAGTACTTGGTCTTCCCAAAGCAGAGCGGTAATCCCCGTTAAACCTTCTGTTAAGAACTTTTGTTCTTCTTCTAGATCTTCAGCTTTTAATAGATATTGACTGTAATCTTCGCTGTTCATAAAGACGTAATCGTCGCCATCAATGTACGAAAACATGACCGAAACTTTTGAAGTATCGACCTCTTTGATCATATCTTCACCTTTAAAGGTTTCATCCACTTTTTGACCGGTTTTTAAGTTATTGAAACGCACTTTATACATAGTCGATGCACCACGTGAAGAGGGGTTGCGAACATCGTAGCTTTTAACGATATGAGGAACGCCATTGATTTCAACCACACTGCCTTTTTTGAGTTCATTAATTTTTGGCATAGTGAGTTCCTTTTCAGTATTAAGTGCAATAAATAAGAGGGGTATTTTCGGGTCTTTGCGTAGGGAATGCAAGTGATCGTTTGAGTGAGCCGTTTTATAACTGACAATGATGTGTTAGGGGGTGTGGCAGCTTGAGTTATCTAAGGTGTTTTCAGCCGTTTGGTAGCCCAGCGTAATCATCTCGTTGACCAAAGTGAACTCCAACATACCACACGAATTGCGAGGAATATCAATGGTGATGTCTGGTGGATAGGCGGCCAGTTGTTGGCGGGCGATGCTGCTCTGCATACTGTCAAAGGCCTTATTGCTAATGTCGTAGATATCCCAGTTAAAGGGTTGCTCAAAGCGGTTCTCTTCTTTAATAAAATAGTCTTTTATTTTATCGACTAACTCATTAAAGTCGGCTAACCAAGAGTCGTCTTCAACTTGAACGATGGGTGCTGGCATATCGGGTTTAATTTGTGGTTTAGCGCCTAGATTGACGGCAATGGTTAAATCATTGTTATCGCCAAAAGTAGGCGCAATCGGCACAGGGTTTAAAACGCCACCATCAATTAGCGTTAAGCCTTTATAAGCGTGAGGAGTAAAGATCATCGGTAGAGAGTAGGAGGCACGCATGGCATCAAGCAAAGAGCCTGTTTGGAGCCAAATCTCTTTTTCGTGATGAATGTCTGTGGCCACGGCCGTATAAGGGATTGAAAGGTCTTCAATGTTGGGGTTACCGATAAGCTTTTTTAGAACGTGATTGAGTTTTTCACCTTTGATCAGGCCACTGCGATCCCAAGCGATGTCCATTAAGGCCAGGATATCGGTATTGGAAAGTCCCTTTAACCAGGCCTCAAATTCATCCAGCTTTCCAGCCGCATAGATGCCACCAATGAGAGCGCCAATGGAGCTTCCTGATATGGATTTGATTTGATAGTCGTGTTCTTCTAGCCAGCGAATAATTCCGATATGTGCCAAACCACGAGCCCCGCCGCTGCCTAGAACTAAAGATACTGATGTCATAAGTTTTAGCCTAAAAAGTTAGGTTGTTTTTTTGAGTTTGTCAGAGCCTTGTAAATAAGTCAAAAGCTTTCTGAATAGATATCATTATTAGTTAAACCTATACATGGGATAGTTTTATTAATGGGTCATAAGTTTTATTATAGGAGGGTTGATAAGAATGTTTGATTTCCATCTTTCAGTACAGGTTATTAAAATTCAAAAAAATGTATAGCTGTATTTCATTGAAAAGCAATACGGTGTCGAACTACAAAAGCTCAAAAACTGTTAAAAGCAGTTTCATTTAAACATTTAAGTTGAAGCCTTTAAAAATCGGGTTTTGTGTAATAAAAGGTGGTAAGTATGAAAAATAAATTTCTCATAGGGTTTTTTGCATTGTTTGCAACTCATTTAGCCCATGCAGAAGCACAAAATCCGATTTCTAAAGGGCAGGCGATGGCTTGGCAGTGTGCACCTTGTCATGGTACCAATGGACAAGAGTTTTTAGAATCGATGCCCCCATTGGCGGGAATGCCGAAAGAGCAGTTTGTAAATGCAATGCTTGCTTTCCGTGAAGGTACGCGCCCTGCCATTATTATGGATCGAGTGGCACGTGGCTTTAACGACTCTGAAATTGAAGAGATGGGGAAGTGGTTTGAGTTACAACCGCTTAAACAGTGGCAAGATACGAGTTTATCGGAATCACAAAAATCACTAGATGCAACGCGAGGTCAACAATGAGTCAGTTAGAAAATAAGATGTTTGATCAAAAAATTACGCGACGTGATTTGGTGAAAATTTTTGGTGTATCCGCTGTCGCGGCTTCAGGTATTTTTGGTGCAAGCAGTAAGGTATTCGCAAAATCTGCTCCACATGTCTTAGTACTTGGTGGTGGTGTTGGAGGGAGTACCTTTGCTAAATACCTGCGTTTTGCCAATCCTGATGTAAAAATCACTATTATTGAACAGTACCCTGAATACATTACCTGTTTTAGAAGTAATGACGTAATTGTTGGTATGCATACCTTGGATGAGTTGACCTTTAATTTAGATACCATCAAGTCTAAATACAATGTGAACGTCATGATCGATAAAGTTGTTGGGGCTGATTTTGATAAGAAAACGGTGAAGACGGCTAAAGGTGAAACGGTTTCTTATGATAAGTTGGTGGTTTCCCCAGGTATCGATTTCAAGTTTGAAGATACGGAAGGTTTTGATGCTGAAGTGGCTGCGGGTAAATTCCCTCACGCTTATAAAGCAGGGCCGCAAACACTGGAATTGAAAAAGCAGTTAGAGAATTTACCAAAGGGTGGAACCGCCATTATTGCCCCACCTCAAAACCCTTATCGTTGTCCTCCTGGACCGTATGAAAGAGCATCACTGTTTGCTGAGTATCTGAAAAATCACAACCCAACTGCAAAATTACTGGTGCTTGATCCTAAAGACCGTTTTACTAAGGATATTCCATTCAAAAAGGCATGGGAGCGTCTATACGGTTATAAAACAGATAACTCATTAATTGAATGGGTGTCTGGTTCTGAAGGCGGTCGTGTCGTGCGCTTGGATGCAAAAAACAGTTTGGTTGAAACGGATGGTGGCGAATTCAAAGCGGATCTGATTAATATCATTCCAAACCAACGTGCTGGTGTATTGGCTCAGAAATTGGGATTGACCAACGAGTCTGGTTGGTGTCCAGTAAATCGTCACTCTATGGAATCGTCCTTGCATAAAGAGGTTTATGTATTAGGTGATAGTAACATTGCGGATGCGATGCCTAAGTCTGGATATTCAACCAATTCGCAAGCCAAAGTATGTGCTCAAGCGGTTACCGATACCTTGAATGGTAACCCTTTGGGTAAAGCAATCTATTCAAATGTTTGTTATAGCTTGGCTGGAGATACTTACGGTGTATCCATCGCGGCGATTTATGAAGTTCGTGATGGGCTTATTCAGCCTAAAGGTCAATCAGCAGGAGTATCTCAAATTACAGATAAACCTGGACAGCCTATTCTTGAATCGGTTTACCAAAAGAATTGGCAACGTAATTTTGTAGAAGATGTGTTCTCTTAAACTTAAAGATGAATAGCCCGGTCTCTATTTAAGATGAAAGTATTTTGATTGTCTTAAATAGATCAGTATCCAGATATTAAACGACTTTTTACATGTATGGTTCATGTCAAAAGTGGTGAGGAAATAGATATGTTAAAACAAACTTTTTTGGTTACGACTTTATTGAGTGTAGCACTTATGACCACTCCGGCCATTTCTGCTAGTCATGAAAAGACAGTTGAATCCAACCCGTGGGATGGGCTTAACTTAGAACAAAAAATTAGCAGTATGCCGAAAGGGGATGCAATTCGTGGAAAGGCAGTGCACGAGCAGATGATGTGTAACACCTGTCATGGTCCGGCTGGTGAGTCGCCGTCTCGTAACTATCCAACATTAAGTGGTCAGAGTGCTAAATACATCATGAAAATGATGTTGGATTATCAAGTTGGACGTCGTTGGGAAGATCATAAACAGTCTGAAATTATGGTCAAACTGGCTAATACCATGGATGACCAAAAGATTGCTGACATCGCAGAGTTTTATGCAGGCCAGCCAAGAAATGCGTGGGGGTTTGCTCAACCAGTTCAACAAGGTGCAGCTAAAAGTATCGCTCAGTTAGTCATGTTGGGAGACGATTCTCGTATGATTATTGGTTGTGCAACCTGTCACGGTGCGGCGGGTGAAGGGAGTGGCATTATCCCAGCATTGGCGGGTCAGGTTCCAGAGTATTTTAAACGTGCAACTAAAGCTTTCCGGAGTGATAACCGTCTTAATGATGTGAATGAATTGATGCGCCAAATTGCAGATAGGTTGACCGATGAAGAGATCGATGCGATGGCTGATTATTATGCTTCACTAGGAACTGCTCCTAAAGCAAATTAAGCTTAAGCACTTTAAAGTTTCGAAGTTTCGAAGTTTATAAGCGGAAAGCCCTTTATCACGTTTGGTAAAGGGCTTTTTTTTATTTAAAAGGTTGTCCGGGTTTTTCTACTTTAATGCTTCGGCCACAATGCCTTTGGCTTCTTCTAAGATAATATCCAAGTGTGCTTGACCGATAAAACTTTCAGCGTAGATTTTATAGATATCTTCGGTTCCAGAAGGGCGAGCTGCAAACCAGCCGTTTTCAGTGGTGATTTTAAGGCCACCAATTGCAGCACCGTTGCCTGGTGCGTGCGTCAGTTTGGCGGTGATCTCTTCTCCCGCTAGGTGTTTGGCCTTGACCATCTCTGGAGATAGATTACTTAAGATCGCTTTTTCTTCACGATTAGCTGGTGCGTCAATACGGCTGTATATTGGGTTACCAAATTTTTCAGTCAGTTCTTGATAGAGTTCACCTGGATCTTTGCCCGTCACTGCGGTAATTTCAGCCGCTAATAAGTTGAGGATAATACCATCCTTGTCAGTGCTCCAAGGGCCGCCGTCTAAACGTAAGAAAGAGGCTCCGGCGGACTCTTCACCACCAAAGCCAAATTCACCTGTTTGTAGGCCATCCACAAACCATTTAAACCCAACCGGTACTTCGTTTAGGTTTAAATTCAGGTCGGCGGCAACACGGTCAATCATCGAGCTTGAAACTAAAGTTTTACCTACAGCCGCGTTTTGTGGCCAGTTTGGACGGTGACTGAATAGGTATTGAATCACCACCGCTAAATAATGGTTCGGGTTCATTAAACCTACTGATTTGGTCACGATTCCGTGACGATCAACGTCTGGGTCATTTCCGAAAGCTAAATCGTAATTGTCTTTGAGATTAATTAGGCCTGCCATCGCGTAAGGCGATGAACAATCCATACGAATCTTACCGTCTTTATCAACGTGCATAAATGAGAAGGTGGCATCCACTTGCGGGTTCACGATCTCTAAATCTAAACTGTAGTGATCGGCAATCGGTTTCCAGAAGTCCACCGCTGCTCCACCCATTGGATCAATCGCCAGTTTTAAGCCCGCATCCTTAATCGCCTGCATATTGACAACCTTATCTAGGTTTTCAACATAAGGTGTAATCAGATCGGTAGGGGTAACAAACTCTGAGGCCATCGCTTCGGTCAAGCCCATAGTTTTAACTTCTTTTAAACCATCGGCGATCATCGTATTCGCACGGTCCTGTATCCATGACGTGGCTTCGGTGTCAGCAGGGCCACCAGTTGGTGGGTTGTATTTGAAACCACCGTCTTGTGGAGGGTTGTGAGAGGGGGTGATGATGACGCCATCAGCCAGCCCACCTTGGCGACCTTCGTTGTAAGTTAAGATCGCATTTGAAACCACGGGCGTTGGCGTGTAGCGACCGTTTGATTGAATAATGACGTTAACCCCGTTAGCCGCAAACACTTGAATCGCCGTAGCATGAGCGGCTTCTGATAGAGCGTGCGTATCCATGCCGATAAACATCGGGCCAACCGTGTTTTGTAAACGACGATACTCCACAATCGCCTGACAGATCGCGGCGATGTGATCTTCATTGAAGGTCGTTTTGCTAGAACAACCACGGTGACCAGAGGTGCCAAAACTCACGGTTTGATCTGGGTTTGAAACATCGGGCTTGAGGTTGTAATAATCCGCCATTAATAGGGGAATGTTTTCTAATAGTTCTACAGGGGCTTTTTTGCCAGCAAAAGGAGAGATCGCCATGGTTCTATGCTCACTTATTTATTCGTAGTTTTAATGATTATACAAATATTAGTCAGTAAATATGACTTTCAAATGAAAAAATTAAATTGAACAGATACCGTGTTTAAACCACAAGGTCAAGCACGGATCTTATATTCTGGATCAAAAGGTTTGCCGCTCTTTAAAATGGCAAACACAATA
>JAYENR010000086.1:0-2788 GCA_034722175.1 Pseudomonadota bacterium
TCGCACGCGTTCAATGCCGGAATTTAATACCATTCGCGAGGTGTTAACGCTGTTTGGTTTGAAGCGTGTTCAATCTTGGACAACGATGTTATCGATTTCATCGATTGATGAAGTGATTCCAGAAGTTTTTATTACTGCATTGAGCCGAGCAATCTTTATGCGCAACTTAGCGGTAAAAGAGAGTTTAATAGATCCAGAATCATTCTATTTAGCTGGCATGTTTTCGTTATTGGATGTCATTATGGGACAACCGCTCGAAACTGTGTTGCAACAGTTACCGATTAGCCAGTTCATTATTGATGGATTGATAGAAAAGCAAGGTGATTATGGTCGAGTGATTGCAGTGGCAGAATCTTATGAAAGAGGTCAGCCAGAAACCGATGATCAGGATGTTGCAAACATATATTTACAAGCATTCCAGCAAACTCAAAAGTTATTTTCTGAATTAAGCTAAGGGGTAGAGATGAATCGTGGTCGTCGTCAATTTATTCAACAGTTATTGTCTTTAGGTTTGGTCACTTCAGCAGGTTTATCTTTAGCCGCTTGTGGTCAAGCTATTCGTCCGAGTAAATTTAAAACGGGTGTGGTATTAGACCCGCTGTTTTATGAACATAATATGGATGATCATCCAGAAAATGCCCAACGTCTTCATGCCATTGATCAAGAGTTAGAGCGCCGTGGTCTGTGGGATAAATTGACCCCGATCACTTCCCGTAAAGCAACGGAAGAGGAGTTGTTGTGGGTGCATTCTCAGGGGTATATCGATGAGATCGCCAGTATTAGTGAGTACGGTGGTGGTTACTATAATCCGTATCTGGGTGATACCTATTTGACCTCAGCCTCATTTGAAGCGGCAAAAATGGCGGCAGGCAGTGCCATTCAATTGAATTTAGCAGTCTATGATCGACAAGTGGATAATGGTTTTGGGCTATTAAGACCACCAGGTCACCATGCTTTAGAAAGCAAAGCGATGGGGTTTTGTCTGTTTAATTCGGATGTAATTGCCGCCAAAGCCTTACAGAAATATCGTGGGGTTGAGCGTGTGGCGATTTTGGATTTTGATGTTCATCATGGTAACGGCACACAGGATTTAACGATTGACGACCCATCGATTATGGCGTTCTCTATCCATCAACACCCATTTTGGCCAATGACGGGCGGTGCTGAGTGGGTTGGAGAGAGAGAGAGGCCAAAGGCACTAATATTAATTGTCCATTTCCCGCAGGAGCGGGGGATCAAACTTATTTAGATGTCTATGATCAAGTGATTGCCCATCAGTTAGAAGAATTTAAGCCACAGCAGATCATCGTGTTTGCAGGCTACGATGCCCATTGGCAAGATCATTTAGCCCAACATCGTGTTACGGTTGATGGTTTTAATCGATTGTTACAGAAAATCAAAAACAGTGCTGACAGTTTATGTGGTGGACGGTTGGCACTGTCTTTAGGGGGGGGGATATCAGTTAGAGCCTTTGGCTTTATCGGTAGCGGGGAACTTTGAGGTGTTATTGGGTGATACTGTTCAGCCAGATTCGATTGGCACGCCGCCTCGACCAGAAAAAGATTTTCAGCAGGAAATTCACGCTTTAAAGCAGCAGTTCTTGAAGTTGTAATGGCTTAATCAAAGGTGCGTTTCGAGGATTGACTTAAACGCTGTTTGTAGTCGATAAAGTCTTGTAAGGCGGTTTTTTCTTCGTGAGTCATATGCATAAATTCGATATGCAGATAAATCTCGTCCCCGACATTATGGCGGTGAGTGACTTTTCCATGAATCTTAAAGGTAATGAAACGCTGCAAGGCGGGAACTTCAAATTCTGCATCAAGTTCAGTGCCGACTTTTGCCCCACGGCTAGATGTCACCCCAATACCGCTGATTGATAAATCAACCAAGTGCGCTTCTGCGGAAGCGCTTCCACCGTGTAATATGACTTTTCGATCTGTTTTAACTTTTTGTTGCACTCTTACTTCCGTAATTAAGTTGAGTTAATCTAAACGGTGATGGTACTTGATGAAGCCTGTCATGACGAGGTTTTCATGTTGGGTTAATCTAAACGGTGATGGTACTTGATGAAGCCTGTCATGACGAGGTTTTCATGTTGGGTTAATTCAGCAAATTGTAAGCCAATTAAATATTGGGAGCCGATGTTTGTGATGTGCGTGACCAAGCCTGTTAAGTTTAATTCTGAGCTTTGGTCGTAGCTGGGTAAACAGAACCTTACCTGAATTTGTTGTTTGAGTTCCAATGCCGTGTCGATCATCAATCCTGCTCCATCAATGGATAGATTAATTAGGGTTGCGACCACACTTTTATCACCAATGGTAACGTCAGCAGGACGGTGTGTGCTGATCCGTTCATATTTACGTTGGCAGTTCTCTGGATTCGTTTTTAAACTGGATTCAATCATCAGTTTTCATCTATGTTTGTTTGAGGTGAACTGTTAAAGGTAGCCTCATACAGTCATTATTCCAGGTTGTTAGAGTGGCTATTTTATATGAAACACCGAGAATTCGTGAATTTAGTTAAATTCAAGGTGTGGGTGTCGTCTGCTCTCCTAATTAAGAAGAGCAGCTCAATGCCAAACCTTTCTGTGAGGCGTGTTGAGGTGCTTGATAAAATGTTTCCGGCAGTCCAGGGTGAATCTCATACGGGGTTTTTAAGGCTTCAAATACCTGATTGAACAAAGAGTAATCACCTTGTTCAGCGGCTTGCGTATTCAGCAAAACACCCCTAAATTTCTGTTACGCAACTACATCAACCAGCAAGTAATTGAAGCCGCTGAACAAGGTGA
>JAYENR010000087.1:0-17571 GCA_034722175.1 Pseudomonadota bacterium
GTTTTTTTTGTCTAAAATTTTAATAACCCATATCAATTTTTACTCGAATGCTGTTCAACTTTACAGTGCTTGTCCTACCCTAACTGTTAAAGACTCATATTAATCTGATAATGATTTAAAACATGGTTGCTATCTAAGCAAAATTTTAAAACACACTGCTCATGATGGGGTATAAAAAGTATTATTTACCTACTCCTCAACGCCTTCCTTCACTGACTTTATTAATGCAATAATCTTTTGAACATCAATGGGTTTGGTTAGGTAATCGTCAAAACCAGCATCCAACCCTTTTTGAATTTGATTCATCATGACATTAGCTGAAAGTGCATAAAAACGTGTTCCCATTTTCTGCAACTCAGGCAGGGCTTTTAAATAGGTTAACGCTTCATCCCCATCCATTCCAGGTAGGTTAATATCGATAAACATAATATGTGGTTGAAAGGTTCTGGCTTGCTCAATACCATTTTCTGCCGTTGGCGAAATTTTGAGCTCTGCACCTTCAATAGACTCAATAATATCAACCATCAGCTCCATATTAGTTGGATTATCCTCAATGTAATGGACCCTAATGGCACTGTCATCAACTAAGTGAGTTTCTTTGTGTTCACCACTGGATTCCAGAGTTAAACCTAACCCAGGTTGGATAGCACAGCGTTTAACCAGGGGTAAATAAATTGCAAACCTAGAGCCAACTCCTACTTCTGACTCAACCTCTATCCAACCATTCATTTTTTCAATTAAATTTTTGGTGATACTTAAACCGATTCCTGTTCCCTCTATGTTTGAACCTTCATGCCCTAGACGATTAAACGGTTCAAAAAGTTGACTTAATTTTTCTTCAGGTATTCCGAAACCTGTATCACGCACTAAAAACTGCCAGTATGATTTTCCATTAACAGCCACTTCCTGCCACTCAATAAAGACCTGCCCACCTTTTTTGTTATATTTAATGGCGTTACTTAATAAGTTTAAACAGACTTGTTTTAAACGAACTCTATCCGCTTTAATTATAAAGTCTTGCTCTTGGTCACCTTCAATATTTAAGGTAATCCCCTCTTGACCAGCTTGGCTTTGAGCAAGTGCAAACATCTCATTTATGATTGAACATACCGCAAGCTTTTCAATACTTAGCGATAAACTGCCTGCATCTAATTTAGCAAACTCTAAAATATCATCAATCAAGTCTAAGAGGTGCTGGCCACTCGCTTCAATATTCTTAATCTGCTTGAGTTGACGATCTGATAATTCTGAAATTTCTAACAGTTGAGAGAACCCAATAATGGCGTTCAACGGTGTTCTAAGCTCATGACTCATCGAAGATAAAAACTCACTTTTAGCACGGTTAGCTTGTTCAGCAGCGTGTTTTTCTTTCTCAATTTCAATCACATTATCCTGAAGCTGTTCTCGCAACTGCACCATCATCGTGATATCTTCACGAATAGACATAAACTCTAAGATATTATTTTTATAATCCACTACTGGAATAATGTGAGAATTCACATAATAGGTAGAGCCATCCTTGGCTCGGTTTTTAATTTCACCTGACCAGGTTTTTTTGGATTGAATCGTACTCCAAATTTCTTTAAAGGTTGAAGAAGACATGTCAGGGTGACGAACAATATTATGCGGAAAACCAACCAGTTCTTCTTGTGAATAGCCACTGATTTTACAAAACTGTTCATTGACATAGGTAATGGTTCCATAGGGATCCGTGCGTGAAACCATTAGAGTTTGATCAATGGCTTTTTCAAGATATTTTAATGAGAAAACTAACTGATCAGTCGTATCAAGTAACTCATTAAAAAAATCAGCCAACTCACCTATTTCATCATCTTGAATATAGGAGATCTTCTGTTTGTAATCTTGAGTACGGATAATCAAACGAATATTATCTGTAATATCAACCAACGGTTTAACTACATCCCGTTTAACACGGAAAATATGAGCGGCCCCCAATAAAGCGATCACCGAAAAGACTAGTAGCAGAATCCACAAAAGTGACTTTTGTTGATCCCAGACACGCTGATGAAATTCTGATTTTGGTATTTTGACCGCATGAAAAGCGATAGGCCTCTCTTGCTCATCCAATACAGGATTTACATAAACTAAAAAATCTTCAATATCAATAATACTTCGGTGAGACAACTGACTTTCAATGAACGTTTCTGCTTTGATAGGACTGTCTTTAAAGTAAACTCGCTGATCTAACGAATAGGTTCGTTCTTGGGAAGGATCGGCTGCTGCAATGCCGTCATCTTGAACAAAAAGGCTATACTGATAACCAAATTTAGGCATATCCATCACCAAGCGGCGCAAACCTTGTGAAACAGCTAAGTATCCAATTACAAGTTGTGGTTCTTCACGATCAAAAATAGGTTGTATCGCAATAATACGATAAAATTCACCATACCCCCCCACTTCCATTCTTGAAACGGGCTGCTGCGTTCTGATCGCCTCCTTAATTAATGGATGATCACTTAAGTCTTGTCCAAAACTCTCCTCATTAAAAGACTTATATAATGAGCGACCATCGTCCAGAATAAAATGGAAAGCGTAACGCTTATAGTCCGTCCACTTGGCAAACTGAGTTTTCATCGGCCGAATTTCTCGAGCGATCAGTTCACGGTCTTCGTAAACCATAGCATCTTGAATAACCGAATAATTGGAATAACTCACTGCCGCAGCCTTAACCAAAGCAAATTTTTTATTTAATTCTTGCGTTAAAATGGCATCAAAACTGGTTTTATAATCTTCCAACACCGTTTTTTCATAATACGCACTGAACCAAAAAAATGATCCCATCGTGGCTACAATTAACAAAACCAACGACAGGAAATAAAATCTAAGATTCTTTTTATATATGGATGTATTCATTAAAGATACTGCTTTTAAGGATTAGAAAAACCAAGGAGATCACGATCACTAAACTGCATTAATCACGATAAAGTTCATTAATCGCTTTTACTTCTGAGACAATGGATACAAAAGCTTCAACCAGTTTAGGGTCAAAGTGCTCTCCTTTCTCTCGAACAATTAAATCTACCGCCTTTTGAACAGGCCAAGCCTTCTTATAAGGGCGTTCTGAAATTAAAGCATCAAAAACATCTGCAATGGCCACAATACGGCCAGAAAGTGGAATATCTTCTCCAGATAGTCCTTGTGGATAACCCTTACCATTAAATTTCTCATGATGAGTCATGGCAATTTCATGTGCCATTTTCAAAATTTCTGATTGTGAATCAGCCAAAATTTCACCCCCAATCGCAACGTGCTCTTGCATAATCGCAAACTCTTCATCAGTAAAGTTTCCAGGCTTTAACATGATTAAATCTGAAATTCCTATTTTACCGACATCATGCAAGGGAGAAGCCGCACGTATTAAATGACAAAAAGCCTCATCATAACCGGCTGATTTAGCAATGGCTTCGGCAACCAGGCTGACTCTTTTAACATGATTACCCGTTTCATTATCACGGTATTCCGCAGCTCGTCCTAAACGATCAACAATCTCAAAATGAGCTTCCTGCATCGCTTTTGTTCTCTTGCGAACCTTGTCTTCCAAAGTTTGCTTCTCAGCCATTAATGTTTGCTTCATCACCCAGTTTTCTAGATGTAAGGCGACTCTGATTAAAAGTTCTTTACGATTAAAAGGTTTAGTAATGTAGTCACTGGCTCCCGAATCTAAAGCTCGAATTCGATGCTCTAACCCATCCTGTGCTGTCAACATAATCACGGGGGGGCGCTCCCACTCTGGGAAAAGTTGATGGATCAAGGACAATACGCCAAAGCCATCGAGAATAGGCATGTTTATATCAAGCAAAATTAAATCAAACGTATTTTCTTGTAAAATAGAGGACAGTTTAAGAGGTTTGTCTACCGCAGTTAAGTTCTTGTAACCTGCAGATTCTAAAGTGCCTTGAATAACTTCTAAGTTAAGTAAATTATCATCCACAAGCAGAAGTTTTATCTCTTCTGGATTAAACATATATTTGGACATGAAAAACCTCAATATACCCACTATCTAAAAAAGTAGCATGATGAAAATCAACAACTATTTCAACGCTCAATAAATAAACACGACTCAACAAAAAGAACTAATGATTAGAGCTTTAAATATTAACACAATTTATAGAATCTTAATTTAAATAACAAATTCTTAACCCCTATAACTTTCTATCCTAAAATAAGAGACTTGAGAAAGGCCCAAAGTGACATTAAATATACTTTGTGAAATTAACTTTAAACAGAGATGTAGGTAACTAAAGCACTGTATTTTATTACACACTTAATAAGCTATAATATCGACACTTACAACTCTATCCACTTTAATCAAATAACCTTTGATCAACGGCAGATTATGGAATCAAATAATACACTTGCTTCACGTTTTCAAACACTTCAGGCACATATTAACCAGCATATTATCGGGCAGCCACATCTTACAGAACGTATGTTGATGGCACTGTTATCTGATGGCCATATATTGGTTGAAGGCCCACCAGGCCTGGCTAAAACCAAAGCGATTAAAACCTTAGCTGACCTGATTGAAGGTAGTTTTCACCGTATTCAATTTACACCGGATCTATTGCCCTCTGACATCACTGGAACAGAGGTTTTTCGACCAGAAACGGGTTCATTTGAATTTCAGTCTGGGCCCATCTTCCACAATCTAATTTTGGCTGATGAGATTAACCGTGCCCCTGCTAAGGTTCAATCTGCTCTGCTAGAAGCGATGGCAGAGGGTCAAATCAGTGTGGGTAAACACACCATGCCGTTAGACAAACTGTTTATGGTGATGGCAACTCAAAACCCACTGGAACAAGAGGGCACCTATCCGCTTCCAGAAGCACAACTTGACCGATTTATGATGCACGTCAATATCGGCTACCCGTCAGCCGAAAGTGAATATCAAATTTTAGAGTTGGTTGAAAAAGAGGAGCGTCATCACGAAACCATTCAGCCAGAACATCTATCGCAACAAGACCTATTTACCGCCCGTGAAGAGATTTTAAGCCTTCACATGGCCGAGGCCGTTAAAACCTACTTAGTTGAATTGGTGATGGCAACCCGTAACCCTCATGTCTACAGTGCCGATTTAGCCAATAAGATTGACTATGGTGTTAGTCCAAGAGCCACTTTAGCTTTATCCCGTTGCGCCCGTGCTCATGCTTGGTTACACGGCAAAGAATTTGTAAGTCCTGACGATGTTCAGGCCGTGGTACACGATGTATTCCGTCATCGTCTACTACTCAGTTTTGAAGCCGAAGCAGAAAGCATGACTGCGGATCAGATCACCGATCAGATCTTAAGTTTTGTTCCTGTTGTTTAAGACATTACCTGCTAGCCATCATGACTGAACAAACCTCCGATATCCAAAACCTCTACACCAGCCTCGACGAGTTGGTAGGGGCAAGGTTTCACGTGAAACATCGAACTTTGGGTAGTCAACAGAAAGTCATGCAACAGGTCAGTGGCGGACATCACAGTTTAAGAAAAGGCAGTGGCATGACCTTTAGTGAAGTACGTCAGTATCATGCTGGTGATGATATTCGGCATATCGATTGGCGAGTCACTGCCCGTACTCAAAAAGCCCACACTAAAGTTTTTACGGAAGAGCATGAAAAACCGGTGGTGATTGTGGCCGAACAAACCCCAGCCATGTTTTTTGGTAGTCAAGTGCAACTTAAGGCTAGCCAAGCTTTGAATGTCGCCGCTCTCTTAGGTTGGTGTACGTTGCAACAGAATGACTTAATTGGTGGCATGGTATTTAACGATCATCAACAGACTTGGGTGGCATCTAAACGCCAGCAACAAACATTATTGAGCTGGTTTAATAAGGCCTTAGTGCTACAACACAGTTTGAATCAACCCGGATCTACTAACCCACAGTATTGGCAGCAGGCCTGTCAACAATTGCTCAAGGTGGTTAAACCGGGTAGCAAGGTGTTTTTAATTGGTGATTTTTTAAATTTAAGTGACATCGCTCAAAACCAACTAAAAAGTCTTCGTAAACACAGCGACATTACCGCCATTCATATCTACGATCCGCTCGAAAAAAACTTACCAAAACTAGGTTGGCTGTCTTTAACAGCGGGCTGGGTCAGTGATACCGTTTTACCCCTTAACAGCCTTAAAAAAGAGACACGTCAACAATACAATCAGCAATATCAGCAGGCCTGGTCACAAACTCAACAGAGCTTTAGAGAGATGCAAATTCCGATTATTGAAGTGTCAACAACCGACTCTGCAGCTGAAACGCTGATTAAGCAGCGCATTATCAAATAGGCTAAATATGAACGATCCACTCAGTCAGTTAAAAGACATTCATATTCCTGATCCAGTTGGGTGGTGGCCCATGGCATTTAGCTGGTGGGTGCTGTTATTCAGTGTCAGTGCGATTCTATTTGCATTGATTTGGTTTCTATTAGACCGCCATAAACGCAACGCCTATCGTCGAGAAGCCAGCGACAAACTCAAACAAATTAAGGCCGATCACAACATTGATAATCAGCAGAAAATTCTGCAAATTAATGCACTTTTGAAGCAAGTCGCGATTACTGTCTATGGTCGACAAAAAATCTCTGAGTTAAATGAACAGGCCTGGTTGGATTTTTTAAAATCCAGTGCCAACTTTATTACCCAACCTCAAGAGCTTACGACGTTACTGTCTCAAGCCTATCAGCCGCTTGAGTCACTAGATGAAGCCGATTTGCAGCGTAAGATTCTGACTTGGCAGAGTTATGCTCACCAATGGATTAAAGGACATCACCTATAATGCAGTGGTTATCGATTTGGCAAAACTTTGAATTTTTATGGCCGTGGGTGATCGCCTTTTTGCCCTTGCCGTGGTTGGTTCGCTTATTGATGAAACCTGTTAAACAACAACAAACCCCGCTACTGGCTCCACAGATTATGCAACGTGTGGCGGAACCCTTTGCTAAACAGAGCCTGATTGAACCGAGCACTCACAACCGTCGCATTCCCGTGCTGTTTATTATTCTATGGTTGCTTGTCATTGTGGCGGCCATGCGCCCTATCTGGTACCTCACCCCCACGCCGTTTACCACCAGTGGTAAGGATATGATTTTGGCGGTTGACCTATCTGGCTCCATGCAAAAAAATGATATGTATTTAGAGGGTCAAGATGTTGATCGTTTAACCGCAGTTAAATCCGTCGTAGCAGAGTTTATCGAGCAGCGCCAAGGCGATCGCATGGGATTGGTGGTATTTGGTTCACAAGCCTTTTTACAAAGTCCGCTCACTTACGACCTGCATACCGTTAAGAGTCTGTTAAATGAAGCTGAAATTGGCATGGCGGGGAACAATACTGCGATTGGGGATGCCATTGGTTTGACCTTAAAGCACCGTTTAAAAAGCCAACAAACTGAATCGATTTTGATTCTGTTAACCGATGGATCTAATACAGACGGGGAAGTTGACCCAATTAAAGCGGCTGAAATGGCAAAAAAAATGGGCTTAAAAATCTATACCATTGGGGTGGGTCGTGTCCAACACCGCACCGGTTTAGATGCCTTTTTTAACAGCAGTAAAAATGATATGGATACCGCCAGTTTGCAAAAAATTGCCGACCTCACTAACGGCCAGTTCTACCTAGCCAATGACACTCAACAGCTTAAACAGATCTATCAAGCTATTAACCAGCTGGAGTCGGTTGAGCACGAAGTGAGCAGTTATCGTTTACGCACTGAATTATATTATTGGCCATTGGGTGGCGCTCTCATCCTCAGTCTATTAATCGGTGGCTGGCAACTTCGTAAGGCGGGGATGCTGTAATGGATCTGCATCTCGAGTTTCTGCGCCCTTGGTGGTTTTTAGCTTTACTGCCGATTGCCATTATTTTATGGCAGGCCTGGTCACTTAAAGCCAAACAAGACGCTTGGCAAAAAGTCATTGAACCTAAATTTCAGACCCTACTATTAGGTAAAGGCAGTCAATCACAAGGACTCTATTCAACCCGTTTAGCTCTGATTGGACTTGGATTAATCTGGATATTGGCGGTGCTGGCTTTAGCCGGGCCAAGTTTGAAATCAGTGAAACTGCCAGCAGAAAAAACCCAACAAGGCAGCGTGATTCTACTTGATCTGTCCTTGTCCATGCTGGCCGATGACATGACTCCAAATCGTATCAGTCGTGCTCGTTTTAAATTGATTGATCTGCTGAAACAACATCCTGAGCAATCGATTGGTTTGATTGGTTATGCGGGCACTGCTCACAGCATTGCGCCCATCTCGGAAGACAACCAAACACTATTGGAGCTTTTGCCGTCACTTAACCCATTGATGATGCCGAAGTACGGTTCCGATCCAATGCAAGCATTTGAGTTGGCTGAACAGATGTTTAAAGGGGCTCAGATTAATCAAGGCCACCTTATTTGGGTCACCGATGACATTGAAACAGAACAACGAAAAGCCATTCAATATTGGCTAGAAGACCGAAACATCAGCTTAAGTATTCTAGCGGTTGGGACTCAAACTGGTGGTACGGTGCACATTCCGAGTTACGGCCTATTACGAGATGAAAATGAGCAGATCATTTCCCCTAAACTGCCCTATAAACAGTTTGAAAGATTAAGCCACGCAACGGGTGCTGCCCTCACTCCGCTTAAAGTTGACGAAAGTGATTTGGAGATATTAATTCCTTCTAACCTAGCCGCGATAGCCAAACAAAACCAAGAGAACAATCAGGAAAAAGAGGTGTTACACCAGCTCGATGACGGAACAGCACTGATTTTAGCTCTGCTGCCCCTGTTGGCCTTTGCTTACCGTCGAGGGTGGTTATTTAGCTTCGCCCTCGTCATGCTGTTACCCATTGGAACGCTTTACTCGCCCCCAAGTTTTGCAGAAGCCAAACTATCTGACTTTAAAGATGTCTTTCAAACGCCAGACCAACAAGGTTATAAAGCTTGGAATCAACAAGACTATCAAGCGGCTGAAGCGCTATTTAAAGACCCAGAGTGGCGAGGTGCAACCCTCTACCGTTTAGAAAAATATAAAGAAGCCGCAGAGCAGTTTAAAAAAGATTCCAGTGCACAAGGTCAATATAACTTGGGCAATGCATTAGCCAAACAGGGGTTGTTGGAAGAGGCCAAACAAGCTTATGAACAGAGCTTAAAACAACAGCCCGATCATGCTGATGCCTTAGCTAACCTCAAATTAATTGAACAACTGCTAAATCAACAGCAGTCAGAACAAGATAATGGACAGTCTTCAATACCTTCTGGCGATGAAAAAAATGGCCAAGGCCAAACTGAAGAGAGCAAACAACCCAATCAAGACAAACCAGAAAATTCAGGCAAAGACCCCTCTGTAAACCAAGAAAACCCTCTTAATAAAGAGTCGGGCGAGTCTGAACAGGGGAATCAAGCGTTAGAAGGTGACAAAGAACAACAGCCAAGCGAACAGAGCTCTGATCAACCGGCAGATTCACAACAACAGTCAGATACACATCCCAAAGATGATGACCAACCACCCTCTTCAACCAAACTTGAAGGCGAAAAAGGCAGTCAAGGTGAACAAGCCGATTCAGAACAATCCTCTACTGGCTCTGCTCAGAAGGACAATAAACAAGAGATTGAGAAAAAGCAGGACAGCTCAAAAACAGGTGGTTTAGCTGATAGAGAACAAACTGACCAAAATGAGTTAACCGATATCAGAGAGCAAGAGCAACAGCGTGCGACCGATAACTGGTTAAAACAGATTCCAGATCAACCAGGCCTGTTCTTAAAACGTAAATTTGAATATCAGTTCCAACAACAAAACGGCGACAAACCACCGCAATCACAACCGGCAGAAAAAATATGGTAAAACACATTTCAAACTCAACAGGCCTGCTCAAAACAGTGGCTTTAAGCCTCTTATTTGCGGTCTCAATGGCATTTTCTGTACATGGTTGGGCCAAAGCACTATCAGTAGAAACAGACCGTCAAACGGTGGAATTTGGTGATATTGTGACTTTAAAAATTACCGCTGACTTTCAAGTCACTTCGGATCAGCTTAATCTCGATAAACTCAAAGACCAGTTTGATGTATTAGGCACACAGCGCAGCAATAACATTCAGATGGTTAACGGTAACTTTCAATCCAGTACCAGTTGGATTATTCAGCTGCTGCCTCAACAAGAAGGGGAACTGATTATTCCGCCTTTTGAGCTAGAGAATATTAAAAGTCAGCCTTACTCCATTACCGTTACCCCTATTAAAGTGGAGCATCAAGGCAGCGCTTTAAGACCGTTTTTCTTAGAGTCTGGTATTGATCAAGACAAACCGTACATCCAAGAACAGGTCATCTATACTTTGCGTTTTTATCATCAAGGTCGGTATGTGGATGGTCTGATTCGGCCACCTAAATTCGACAAGATGTTAGTTGAAGAACTCAAAGAGCAATCCGTTTACCAGAAGAAGATTCAAGGCAAGAGCTATACCGTTTACGAGTGGATCTATGCGCTTTATCCGCAAAGCAGTGGTCAAATTCACATTGATCCCCCGGTTTTTAATGGCCGAATTCAATATGCAGGTCGTTTAAAACAGGTAAAAGAGTTTGCCAAAGCGATTAGCCTGAATGTTCAAGCAGAACCAGCCAACTATAGCCAACAAGCAACCAATAGTTGGTTGCCTGCCAAGTTGGTAAGCCTAGAAGAAGAGTGGAGCTTACCTACAGGACCAGAAATCCGAGTGGGTGACACTCTGACTCAAGTTGTCACCATGAATGTGGAAGGTCAGAAAGCCAATCAACTTCCCAATATTAAACTGCTGTCACAAACCGACTTTAAGGTTTACCCTGAAAAACCTGCCAGTGGTGAAAGCAAAAGTGATCGTGGTATTGTCAGCGTTAAACAGTTTAAACGCTCAATTATCGCCACTCAGGCAGGTACTTTAACCTTGCCAGAACAGGTGGTCTATTGGTGGAATACTCAAACTAACCAACTGGATAAAACAGTCTTACCCGCTAAGACCTTTCAGATTGAAGCGGCGATGATTGAACAACAAAACTTAGTCGATTGCACTCTGCCAACCCATGATCTAAAAGCCACGCCAAACGATGGTTTAAAAATGACTGAAGGTTCAGTCTCTTCTATCTGGCAGTGGTTAACTGCCCTGTTTGCGGTGTTATGGTTGGCAACGCTCGGAATCTGGTACAAGCAGAAACAACAAACTAGCACGTCTGTAATGACAACCACAGAGGAAGTTGAAACGGCTGCTGAAAAAAGCCAACAGGCCTGGTCAAGTTTGGATTTGATGGCTAAATTACCCGTGAATGAGTTATACCCAGCCATCAAACAGTGGTTAAAAACAGAACATCAAATCACGCATTTTTCACAGCTGAACCAGCCTGAATTACAAAGCTTGATTCAACAAATTGAAGCCAGTTTGTATCACGAGTCTGAGCTTGATAATCAAACTATTCAGTCTTTAATAGAACAGTTAAAACGTTATCACCAACAACAATCAGGTGAGTCTCAATCCAAAGCAAAGGACTCTAAACTCTCAAACCTGTATGCAAGGTAAGGTTTTCTCAAGCAAGCTTTCATAATCTTAAGAGTTGTAAGGATTAATATCATAAGAGACGAATTAACCTTGGTACACAACTATGAAAACTCGCTTTGTTAACCTTTCAACACTGGGTTTAGTGGTGGCTTCACTCGCTGGCTGTAATAACGTCACTGAACATAACGTAAGCGTATATACAGGTAACACCTCGGCGGCTGAATTGAACTCTTCAGCGGTTGCCAACCGTTTTGTTGAAAACTATTTTGCCGTCAATTACAGCCTCACAGTCAGCGATTTATCAGGCAGTCCAGTCTATACACGTTCTACACAAACTCGCTCCATCAATCTGCGCAGCGTTCAATTAGTAGACGATACCTTTTATGGTGAATGTGGCGGTTACTTAGATTACCAAGGCATTTATGATGATTTTGATGACTATCTAGATGTTGAAGTCAGCGCAATAAACTTTTGTGAATACGGTGAACGTTTTGATGGCGAAATGTTAATTCAAGGCTATCCTGATGCGTTAAGTATAGATTACTTAAACTTTAACTATCGTGACGACTACTATGGAACCGATTACACTCTGTATGGCGATGTTCTCATTGAAGAGCGCTATCCATTAACTAAAGTGACGACCAACCTCATTGTTGACGATAACCTACTCAGACAGAGCTATCGACTTCGTAATTGGCAAGAGATATTTGATGAGAGCGTCTACCCATCAGAACGAAGCTTATCCGGTGAAATCACCGACAGTGTCTTTGGCTCGGTAGAGGTGGTCACACTGCAACCGATCATCACTGACTATTATGGCCAGCCAGAGGCCGGTCAACTCCTCATTCTAGGTTATCGCTCTTCCGCTTGGGTTACCTTTTACAGTTCGGGCTATTTGGTTGAGGTGGACCGCGATGACGACGCCTTTATCGACGATTCTGACCTCTACGGGTATCACTACTATTGAACGATGACAGTAATATGCCCCAACCCGCACCCCATAAAAAAGCCACCTTTTAAGGTGGCTTTGCAGTATCACTGCCTGATCACTTACGCTCTCAATGAATGCTAAGAATCAAAATGATGTTCCGCTATTTTTTGAACTTCTGGGTAGTTGGTTTTACCGGTTCCTAATACCGGTACAGCCTCCACCAAAATAATGGTTTTAGGAATCATAATATCGGCAACCTGATTCTCTTTAGCCGCATCAATAATGGTGTTTCGACTTAAAGAGTTATCATCGGTAACAAGTACCAAACGTTCACCTTTACGTTGATCAGGCACCGCCACCACCACGTGATGCCCTTCCGGGCTCGCTTGGTTAATATAGTTCTCAACCGCCGTTAATGAGACCATCTCTCCGCCTACCTTAGCAAAGCGTTTGGCACGACCTTTAATCCACACAAAGTCATCTTCATCCACATCGACAATATCACCTGTGTCGTGCCAACCGTCTTTAGGCGGCACCAAGACACCAGGGTTATCGGGCATTAAATAACCCAACATCACATTTGGTCCCTTAACAAACAAGCGACCGCCCTCTTTAATGCCTGGTACCTCTTCAAGACGATATTCAACCGCAGGCACTAATTGCCCTACTGAACCATCTTTAAAGGCAGTAGGAATGTTAACAGACAGCACAGGCGTGGTTTCCGTTACCCCATAACCCTCAAAAACTGGGGTGTGAAATTTAGAAAGATACAGCTCTCGCGTTTCTGGACGTAAGCGTTCAGCCCCAGCCACCATCGCTCGAATACTGTAGAAGTCATATGGGTTAGCTTTACGTGCGTACCCGGTAAAGAAAGTATCCGTTCCAAAGATCAAACGGGCATTCGTTTGATACGCCATTTCGGGCACCACAGAATAGTGCAGTGGTGACGGATATAAGAAGGTTTTGGCCCCTTTTAAAATCGGCCACAACATACCGGCTGTTAAACCAAAACTGTGGAAGGTCGGTAGAGCGTTAAACAGCTTTTCACCAGGTAATAAGGTTAACATCGAACTAATCTGTTCAATATTACTGGTCACGTTTCTATGAGATAATACGACCCCTTTTGGAACCCCTTCTGACCCAGAAGTAAACAGTACAACCGCCTCTTCATCTGGGTCTTTGTTGAACCCCGACAGAGATTTTGAAGATGTAATCAGGCCTGCTAACTTTTGTGGCAATCCAATCATCTCTTTCACATCTTCCAAATAGACAAAACGCACACACTCCTGCATCTCATCAATCACCGGTTGTAACTCAAACGCATCCACAAATTTTTGTGATGTAATGATGGTGTTCAATTCTGCCGTCTGGCAAGCAGATTTCATCGCCTTAAGACCAGCCGTAAAGTTGATCATTGCTGGAACATGACCGTAAGCCTGCAAGGCAAAAAAGGTGGCTGGCATACCAGTGACATTTGGCAACATCAAACCAACTCGTTTCTCTTCACCTAACAATCTATGCAGTTGCTTACCTAAAACAGCAGAAGCAATTAACAACTTCTTTAAATTTAAAGATTGATTATTGATGTCTTCAATACAAGTGTCTTTTGCATTGTAGGTATTCTTTGCTTTTACCAACGCCTTAAAAACACTTTTTTCTTCAACCTGTCCGTAATAAGAGAGGTTACGCATTAAAGTGAAAAGTTGGTGTCTTAGCGACCTATGTTTTTGATGACCTTTTTGCCCTTCTGGTGGGTGAATCGTTTGTGGCGGCAAAATACTTAAGGTAATCTTAGGAAACCAAACCTGCTTAATAAAAGAGAAAAACTGACCGTTCAAATAAGAGAGTTTGCTTAACTCTGCCCCTTGAATATAGATAGGCAAAATCGCAGCATTGGTTTTATCGGCAACCATCGCTGTCCCATCATATACCTTCATTAAACCACCCGTGGTACTGATGCGCCCTTCTGGAAAGATCATGCACTGTTTGCCACGTTTTAATTCCGTAATCATATGTTTCGCTGCATAAGGGCTATTCATATTTACAGTAAAGAAATGACTGAAATATAAAACAGCTTTACCGTACCACTTTTTAGCGTGGTTTTCACCGACCATAAAGGTGGTTTCACCCGGAAGAAATAGTTCAATTAAAGGGCCATCAAGCAAAGAGACATGATTTGCAATAATCAAAAGTGGTTGCTCTTTTTGATCAACAGCGTGGTAATTTTCTAACCCTTTCACTTCAACACGAAAAAGAATTTTAAATAGAAACCGTACTAACGATTTAAATAACCACTTCATTGTGACTCCTTACTATTTCGAACAAACCATCCTGCCACCAAAAGATTAAAAACTCCCAAGATCAGCAACATAGAGGGCAGGCTTAAATCAAACAAAAAACCGACCATAATTAAAACGGATGACAGCACCATTAACAGTGCGTTAATTATATTATTGACTGCGACTATTCTAGCACGAGAGGTCTCTGGGGTTTTGATTTGCAGTTGCGTGTAAAGCGGAACAATATAAGCACCTCCCATCACGGCTAATGCAAACAAAAACAGTAATGACAAATTTTGGGGCCATAGCGTTAAAAACTCAAATAAACCCATCAAAACAACTGGTGAATCCGGGATAGCATGAATTGAATTAGAGACCCAAACAGCTAATAATAAAAAAACTGACATTAAAATTAGCAACCAAGGGTGAAAACGTAAGCTGACCTGTGTATTTAACAACTTGCTGATTAAACCTGCTCCCACAGCAATGCCAACAGAAAACAGTGTTAAAAAGGCGATCACGACCTCTTCATTTGCCTGCAAAGTATATTTAACGAAAGTTGGAATTTGACTCAATAATACCGCTCCAATAAACCAAAACCAAGAGATAGCCAATACAGCAAAAAAGGACGCTTTGTGTTGCCGGCCTAACTGAACAATCTGCCAAGTGCTGCGTAACACATTTTTATCAATTTGGATTTCTGGACAGGCCTGTTTGGTTGCTGGAATCTTTAAACTAAACAAATAACCTATTATCGACATCGATAACACCACCACAGAGATAATCTCTGCACCGTTATCCATCATCACCAAACTACCGCCCATGATCGTGCCTAATAAAATAGCAATAAAAGTTGACCCGCTAAACCAGGCATTACCGCGCAATAACTGTGGTTCACCTAACACCTCTGGTAAAACAGAGTATTTAATTGGGCCAAAAAAAGCCGACTGAGTGCCCATTAAAAATAGTGCTAGAAACAACCACTCCAACTGCATAGTCAGAAAACCCACGGCTCCGGTCGCCATAATAAAGATTTCAGACAATTGGATTTTTTGTATTAATATCGACTTAGGAAAATGATCGGCCAGTTGTCCGGCAAAGGAAGAAAATAGAAAAAACGGCAGGATAAAAATCCCTGCCGCTAGAGTGATATACAACCCTGTCTGTTCACTCGACTGGCTCAACTGAAACGCAATCAACATGACCATTGCGTTTTTATAGAGATTGTCATTAAAGGCGGCTAAAAACTGCACCCAAAATAGAGGAAAAAAATGCGCTGTTAAAAAGAATGGCTGCTTGGTTGAGGTCGTTATTTTTGGCATAAAGCGCTACAGATTCATGTAAATAATAGAAACCAGTATAACGCTATTATTAAAAAGCCTTCAATGGACTTACTTGGTTACTGTCTAGCCTTAAATTTTAATGTAACTCCAACCAGAATTTAAACGTTCAACTACGGCATCGATTGCAGGTTTATCGTGCCTAACCTGAGGAATAACCTGAAAGTCTTCTCCCTTTTCAAGCGCACGCTGTAAAGCCCGCTGACATGCATAAAGAGTCAAATTATCATAACGACCCAACAGCTCATCAAGTTGCTGACGATTAGGGCTATTAACATCAAATAACTTTACTCCCTGATAGTTTGATATCACATCCACCTGAATGTCTGGCCCTCCTTTATCAAGAAGAGTTTTTGCTTCGTTTAATGCCTGTAATTGTTTATCCTGTTCAGCAGAATCCAAATGAATAATGTATTTATTTTCTGCCATCTGTTGTACAGAGATAGCGGAAGAGCTAAAACCCGCTACATATAAGTTCAAAGCACCGACACCCAGAAAAATACCTAAAAATAACGATGCAACAGCTGCTTTAGGTACTGACCAGTTAGGCGTTAATTTCTCAACCGGT
This sequence comes from Pseudomonadota bacterium, assembly GCA_034722175.1. Classification (GTDB taxonomy): domain Bacteria; phylum Pseudomonadota; class Gammaproteobacteria; order Thiomicrospirales; family Thiomicrospiraceae; genus Thiomicrorhabdus. The sequence continues at coordinate 16,622 of JAYENR010000087.1, forward strand.
GCCTCTCTTTTTGGAATAGGGATATCTTGATAACTGGCTTTAACCTGATCTTTTAGAGTACGCAACTGACAGACCTCCTCTTGCAATAGAGGGTCAAGCTTAATCATCGCTTCAATTTCACGACTTTCTTCTACTGAAAGCTCTCCATCGAGATAAGCATGAATTTGGTAGTTTTCAAATAGTTTAGTCATTAGTTTCTCCGTAAAGATACGACATTATTTTGTTGGTCGTAACTTGCTTTCAACAACATATTTAACTTTTCCCGTCCTCTAGAAATTCGGCTCATCACGGTTCCAATTGGGGTTGAAGTAATATCTGATATTTCCTGATAGCTAAACCCTTGTAAGTCAGACAGAGTAATCACTTCACGTTGTTCAAAAGAGAGTTTGGTCATTGCTTGATGAACCGCATCTGCAACCTGACGTTGAATAGCCTGTGTCTCACAGCACTCAGCGACATAAAACTGATCAATTTCTGCTTCTTCACTGCAATCCCAACGACGGTTATAACGCATATTATCTAAAAACTGATTGTGCATGATCTTGTACAACCATGCATCAAAATGATCCAAACTTTCTAGATTTTTACGACTTTCAAGTGCTTTTAACATAGTTTCCTGAACCAAATCCTGAGCTTGTGCAGGCTGATGACACCAAGCATAAGCCAGGCGATATAAAAACTCATATTTTTTTTCTAAAGCGGTATCGAAACGTTTTTTATCTTTCGATTCACACAGTAGCTCTATCACCTTGGATGGAAATTTCATTGGCTTTTCACTTAGTTACAAATAGGACCCTTTTTTGATACTAAGTGAATTTAACTGCTCTTTGCAACTAAATTATTTTTTATAAATATTAGCCATTTATTTGAAATAGAAATTTCTATTGGGTTAATAGGATTATCTATTTCGCAAATGGCTAATATTTATAAAAAATAATTTAGTTGCAAAG
>JAYENR010000088.1:0-17200 GCA_034722175.1 Pseudomonadota bacterium
AGTATATTGAGTATTACAATACAAAACGAATCAAGGTGAAACTAAAAGGCCTGACTCCGATAGAATATCGAAATCAGGCCTTAGGTGCCACTTAACTAAAATGTCCAACTTATTGGGGTCACTTCATAAAGCCGGCTTTTAGAGATTTTGGCAATGGTCTCTTTTACGAGGTTCTAAGGTTAGGTAAACGACTAATTCAAAGAACCTTTTTAGGCTTTAGCAGCCTAGTGGTCAATTATCCGTTTTCAGGAAGCTGACCCGTTTGTTGCATCATTTCCATCCAGGCATCACGCAGCTCCGTTAGGATCTCAATCGCGCTGTCTAAATAGAAGGTTTCTTTTTCAAATACGGCTTCTTGAATACACTGATCGGCATAGCGATACAGTTCTTCAAGATCAAATGACAGTGGCGCATCTTCAGTAAACTGTAGACGGTCACGCAGTGCATCTAGAATAGTGGTCATACGTCCTAGGTGAAATCCTTTTTCAACTAAAGCGTTACTTTGTTGGCAAACTTTAGCAAGATTCCCTTTATCCACCGCGCCTTGTAATAGTAGTAAAACAGTTTTGCGTGGATTTTCCGCCAAATTCTGTTCAGCTTCTTGGCTACGCTGATACTCTTTAAGCAGTGGGGCGGTTGCCTGAGTAGTTGGATTATTTGTGGTCATGGCAATGTCCTTTAGTGAGTGGCAAAAAATGCCAGCAAAAAATTAAAGTTTTAAACTTGATTGCCGTACAGCAGGAGGTGTGCCAGAAAATGAAATTAATAGCGAAAATAACTTGAATTTTGGTTAAGTAAGCTTAGATTTAATAATCTTAACTGGTTGAAAACAAAGAATAACCAGGCCTGATTAAAATGAATTAAAATTTAATTTAGGCTTGAGTTCAGCAAAACTTCAGATACGTCTTGGAATAAAAATTGTCAAAAAAATGGATGATGAAATCAGAATTTAGCATCCACTTTTTAGAAATTAAACTGAACAGGCCTGGTTAAAAGGTTACTTTTACGGCGTTTGCCACGTTTTTGGCCTTTTCGACAGCACTTTCGATATCTTTGTCACGAGTAATTGCCACACCCATGCGGCGGCGGCCGTCAATATCTGGTTTACCAAATAGGCGAATCTGTGTGTCTGGCTCGGCTAAGGCGGCTTCTAGGTTAGAGAAGCTAGTTTCAGTTGAAGTGCCCGTTGGCAGGATCACGCTCGAAGCGGAAGGGCCGTGTTGGGTGATGTTTGGAATCGGTAAACCTAAAATCGCACGGGCATGCAAAGCAAACTCAGATAAGTCTTGCGACATTAAAGTCACTAAGCCAGTGTCGTGTGGGCGCGGTGAGACTTCACTAAATATGACATCATCGCCTTTTACAAACAGCTCTACTCCAAATAAACCACGGCCACCTAATGCATCCGTCACTTTTTTGGCAATCTCTTCTGATTTGGCTAGGGCCGTAGGTGTCATTGGGTGCGGCTGCCAAGACTGACGATAGTCTCCGTCTTCCTGGTAGTGACCAATCGGTGCACAGTAAGAGGTGCCATGAATATGGCGAACGGTTAATAAAGTGATCTCATAATCAAAGTCGACAAAACCTTCAATAATCACTCGACCTTTACCTGCGCGGCCGCCTTCTTGAGCGTATGACCAGGCCTGGTCAATATCTTCAGCGGTTTTAATGACACTTTGCCCTTTGCCAGAGGAGCTCATAATGGGTTTAACCACACATGGCATGCCAATACGTTCAATTGCCGCATCAAAGGCCTCTTTGGTATCTGCAAACTCATACTTAGAGGTGGGAATGGCCAAATCTTCGGCGGCTAGGCGACGAATGCCCTCACGGTTCATTGTCAATTGAGTGGCACGTGCGGTTGGCACAATAGTGACACCTTCTTGTTCCATCTCCGCTAAAGTGTCGGTGGCAATCGCTTCAATTTCTGGGACAACATAGTGTGGTTTTTCAAGTTCAATCACCTCTCTTAAGGCCGCTCCATCTAACATATTTACAACGTGAGAACGGTCTGCAACCTGCATGGCTGGGGCGTTTTTATAACGGTCAGCAGCAATTACTTCACAGCCTAAACGTTGTAATTCGATGGCGACTTCTTTACCGAGTTCGCCTGCACCACATAATAAGACACGGGTGGCTGTTGAAGAAAATGGTGTACCAATGCTAGACATGGCATCTCCTTTGCTTAATACCTGTTAGAAATAATGCAGGCCAACGTTAACGGCCTAAGATTCAAAAACTTTAGAATGCGACATTATACGGCAAACCACTTTAAATATGGATTTAGAGCGGAATTGCCAGCAGAAGGAACCATCATGTTACAGCTACGTAAATCAGATCGCCAATCTCAAGAGCACCTTGGAATGTTATTGGAAGACGAGCGTACCCGCACTTCAAAAATGGTAGAGCGCAGTGCCGCTGAAAACCGTGCCAGTGTGAAAAAAATGATGGGGACTTTACAGCAACGCTTTTCAAATACGGGTGACATTCCTGTTGATATTGAGGCTTTAATTGAAGAGCAGGTTAAATTACGCACAAAGGAGTTGTTTCGCCAAGCAAATTTCGATGCTCTAACGCATCTGCCAAACCGTCACTATTTTGGTCAAACTTTAGACCACGCGCTTGAACAAGCACATAATCAGAAAGGTGAATTTAGTTTATTGTTTTTAGACTTAGATGGGTTTAAAGCGATTAACGATAATTTAGGCCACCAGGCAGGTGATGAATTACTACAGAACGTGGCAGCACGTTTGATCTCATCGGTTCGAGAAGGAGATGTGGTGGGTCGTCGTGGTGGTGATGAGTTTGTTATCTTATTAAGTGAGCTGTCTGATCAACAAGATGTGATTAATATTTGTCAGCGTGTGATTGATGAAGTAAGCCGACCTTACCGTTTAGGTGAAAAAGAGGCCAATATTTCAACTAGTATTGGCGTGGCTCGCTATCCAATGGATGGTAAAACCACTTCGGAGTTGTTAGAAAATTCAGATGCTGCTTTATATGTTTCTAAAGAGAGCGGGCGTCATACCTTCCGTTTTTACCATGATATTGTTCAGACTGAAGCGATGGCGTTAAGTGAATCGGAACTGAATGAGTCAATTGAAACTGGTCAGATTGAAATTTGTTTTGAACCACAAGTTGAACTGGCTTCAGGACAGGTGGTTGGAGCAAGCACGACTGTTCAATTAAATCATGATTCAATGCCTCCCTCATTTTTATGCGATTGGCTACCAACCTTAAATAAAACGGCTTGGTCTTCTTCGGTGTCTAACTGGGTATTTGACAGTGCACTTTACTATATGCAGAAGTGGAAGTCGGTTCGCAATGAGTGGGTGATTTCTGTTCCGGTGTTAGAAGCGCTATGGAAGCAGGACAATATGATCACATTTTTAGATGAGCGTCTTGATACCTACGGGGTGCATAAAGCACAGCTACAGTTAGAGTTTTCAATTGCTGCGTTACAAGATGACGATAAAAAGTTAAAACAAGTTTTAATTGATCTAGCTGAAGCAGGTTACCAGATTACCTTAACCGATGTTGGTGCACACCCAATTGACTTTAATTTGCTAGCGAGTCTACAGATTAATGAGGTTAAGTTAGACAAAGCGTGGTTGCAACAATCTTTGCAAACTCAAGGTGGACAGGCCTGGTTAGAAGCCTTGATTCAGATGGCCATTAGTTTAGATATTAGTGTGATTGCTACAGGCGTAGAGTCAAAAGAGCAAGCACGTAAACTTCATAACTTTGGTTGTGTCATGGGGCAAGGCTCTGTGTGGTCAAAACCGGTTGAGGCTGAGCGTTTCAACAACCATCTTATGGCAAGGCATCGTTTAGGGGCTTAAGATTGAATTAAGCGAAATCTTCTGTATAGAGAGTTGTCTAAAATAAAAGCGCCCGCATAGAACTTTCTATTCGGGCGTTTTTTGGGTTTAGAATTTGTGATTGGTTACGATTTTTTCAGCTGATTCAACATCTCTAAAATGACTTTAGCGGAATGAGTCGCAGCTTGTTCTAGGTACTTCTCAAACGTCACCGCATTTTCTTTACCGGCAATATCGGATAATGAACGAATAATCACGAATGGAATATCAAAGGTATGGCAAACTTGTGCCACCGCTGCGGCTTCCATTTCACAAGCAATCATCTCAGGAAAGTTATTGCGGGTGTTGGCCACATCTTCTGATTGATGCATAAAGCGATCACCCGTGGCAATTAAGCCGTGCATATGAACCACTTCTTGTAAGGCATCAATACTGTTTTGTGCGGCTTTCACTAAAGTTTCATCGGGTAAGAAGCAAGCTGGCATACCAGGAACTTGCCCAAGATCGTATCCAAAGGGTGTCACGTCTACATCGTGATGACAAACTGAGCTACTGATAACGATATCACCCACATTTAAGTCGGTATGAAAGCCACCTGCTGAGCCAGTGTTGATAACATAGTCGGGGGAAAATACCTGTAACAGTAATGCAGTGCTGATTGCCGCATTGACCTTACCGATACCAGAACGTAATAAGACGATTTCTGTGCTATTAATTTCACCGATGTAATACTCAAACCCTGCAATCGTTTGAGTTTTTAAATAGGTTAATTGGCTACGAAGAAGAGAAACCTCCTCTTCCATCGCGCCAATAATGGCTACTTTCATACCTCGTTACCTAAGTCTTTTAATGTTTCTGAACTTAAGGCGATGGCCTCATTTTTATTGACACCAATGCCGTGATTAATAATCTCTTGAGCAATCTCTTTGGCCTCTTCCAAGGAGTGCATCATGTAAGTGCCGCACTGGTACTCATTTAACTCAGGGATATCTTCCATGCGTTCGACATTTAGTACATCGTGCATCGCTGCTAACCAGGCCTGGCTGACACGTTCTTCACTTGGTGTGCCTAGTAGGCTCATATAAAAACCAGTACGACAACCCATTGGAGAAATATCGATGATCTCTACTCCGTCACCGTTTAGATGGTTACGCATAAAGCCTGCAAATAGATGTTCTAGAGTGTGAATCCCTTTTTCACCCATCATAGATTCATTTGGCTTGTTGAAACGTAAATCAAACACCGTAATAGTATCGCCAGAAGGTGACTGCATGGTTTTTGCAATACGTACGGCAGGGGCATTCATAATGGTGTGGTCAACGGTAAAACTGTCTAGTAACGGCATGGTGCTGTCCTTTTAAAATTTATAATAAGTCTGTGGTTTCGTCATTCAGTTCTTTTTTAAGTAACCAGCCATTATCGGTTTTAATAAATAAGTAGTTACGTTTAAATTCGAGTTGATCGCCTGCGGCAAAATCGGGCAAAGTCATTTTCAAAAGGCCGACCGCCATGCTATTAGTCATCTTCTCAAAGGCTGATAAACTTGGGTCTTGCACCAGTTGTTTGGCGTAGTCATCTAAAGAGCGATCTGCTTGTGCATGTAATGTCATTTCTGCTACATAATGGGTGTCATTCTGTTTGTAACCATTATCTTTGATAGCATCTGTTACCGTAAACAGGCCTGCAAACTGCTGGTTAAAATGATAAGTCGACATCTCTTTGATGTCTGAATCGGATGGTTGAGTAATGCCAAAGCAACCCGTTAAAAATAGAACGGTGATCAATGTAAAAGAAGACAGAATGTGGCGCATAACAAGCATCCTAGAATGTGAGCTTTTGATAAAAAACTTAAAAAACCAAGCATACCATAAACCACCAGGCCTGGTAAGTTTGCTCAGAGCTGAATGAAAGCAAATCACGGTAAAATATGCCCTTTCTAGATAAGTGTTTTAGATTGAAGCAGAAACTTGGAAAGGCTTGTCTAAATGAGTGTAAAAGATCAATGGATAAAATTTAGATATAAAAAAACCAGCCGAAGCTGGTTTTGGGGGCTTATGTGAGGGGGGTGGACCTCACATAAAAGATGGTGCGGAAGGAGAAAATCATACATAGGGCTGTTATAGTGCAGGTTGGAACGATAAATCAATGACTTATGTGTTATTTTGTCCGTATTAGTCCAGTAAGGTGCGGTATAATCCAGTCATATTTACGGTATCGTTTACGGTATCCGTTACGGTATCGAGAAAATAGGGGTGGATTATGAAGCGTAAACTAACAGACAGAACCATTAAAGCTCTCAAACCAAAAGATAAGGCTTATAAATCGGCTGACGGGGGCGGGCTTTATATTTATGTTTCAAAGGTTGGGGCTAAGTCGTGGCGTTTTGATTATGAAATGAGCGGTAAGCGTCAAACCTTAACTATTGGTGAGTATCCATCCATAGGGTTAAGTGATGCAAGGCAGGCCCATGAACAAGCTAGAGAGGACATTATCAAGGGGAAAGACCCCAGAGCTAGAAATAAGCCTAAGTATATGGAAAAGTCCTTTTCATATTATGCCCTAGACACCAATAAACGCCTTGACCTTAAACCCTCAACCGAGAAAAAGCGTTTAGAGCGTTTGAATAAATACCTTTTTCCTATTCTGGATAAAAAACGGGTTGATCAGATAACCGCTATTGATGTGCTTAATATTTGCCAGCCTTTAGCTGATGCAGGTAAGCATGAAACCGCCCGCCTATTGGCTACCTATTGCCGTCAAACCTTTGATACTTTGCTCTCTATGCAGTTGATTAGCAGTAATCCAGCTGAGAGTATTAGCCGGCTATTGCCCAAGCCAAAACGAGAGAACAACTTTGCCCATGTAACCAGCCCTGAGGATTTTAAAATCTTGTTAAACGGGCCTGAGCAATACGGGGGAGATTTTGCCGTAATTAAAGCACTGCAATTTATGCCACTGGTTTTTTTACGCCCCCACAATATCCGCTTTTTACGTTGGGCTTATGTTGACCTTAAAGAACGGTTAATCACAATACCAGCCGATGAAATGAAAATGAACCGCCCTCATAAGGTCCCGCTATCTGATCAGGCCATTGAGATACTGAAACAAATGAAAAAGGTAACGGGTCGTAATGAACTGGTATTCACAACTGCTAGGGCTAAGGCGGGTAAACAGATGAGTGAGAACACCCTTAATGTAGCTATTCAACGTTTTAAGCACCCCCAAACAGGTGAAGCTCTAGGTAAGGGCTTTATGACTTCTCACGGGTTTAGACATACTGCTAGCACCATGCTAAATGAGATGGGGTTTAATGCCGATGTTATCGAAATGCAATTAGCCCACTTAGACAAAGACCGAATAAGACGAACTTACAACAAAGCGGAACTCATGGCAGAGCGTACCAGCATGATGCAAGGCTGGGCTGATTATCTGGATAGCCTTAAACGAGGAGCAGCGGTCATACCAATTAAGCGTAAAGCATAGGCTTATTTTTCATGGTAATAAAGCTTGTGTACCGTGATACATTCGTTTTTTTCATAGGTACAAGCGGTACAGGCGGTACAAGCCTTTACCAGCAAGGGCTAGAGCCTGTACCTATTGCATTTTTGAATAGGTACAAGCGGTACAAAACACATTAAAAGACCTGTTTTTGAGTAAAAAATTAGGGTTATAGTATCTAAAAGGATACAAAATAGGTATGATTGAGATTAATAAATTTATTAAAAACGGCAAATCCCCGTTTGATGAACGCTTTAAAAAAATTAAAGACCTTAGAGCAAAATCCAGAATTACCGCCCGCTTAACTCGTTTGGCTATGGGTAACTATGGCGATAAACGTCAACTAGATGAGAACCTATTTGAATTAAAAATAGATGTCGGTGCAGGCTGGAGGGTGTATTACACCATGCAAGGGGAAGAGGTCGTTTTATTGATGCTGGTTGGCGATAAGCCAAAGCAACGTAAAGATATAGATCAAGTAAGGAACTGGTTACATGAACTCAACAAAACAGATTAAAACAGCCGCCTACAATCCAGCGGACTACCTAGAAACCCCTGAGGATGTTAAGGCCTATTTAGAGGCCTGTTTAGAAGAGAACGACCCCGCCTTATTCATAGAGGCGATTGGGGTTGTAGCAAAGTCTAAAGGTATGGCTATTATCTCAGAACAAACTGGGCTAGGCCGTGAAAGCCTTTATAAAGCGTTTGGTACCGGTAAGCACCCGCGTTTTGAAACCGTGTTTAAGGTTGTGCAGGCCTTAGGTCTAAAGTTTGAACTAGGCCAAAGCGACCCTATACACGCTTAACCTTTTTATTCTGGTAAAAAAGCTGGGAGGTTTAAGTTTTGGTGACACCCTATAGGAAAAAACAACCTATTATTGAGTTTCCAGACTGGTTTGATAATAGTAACTATTCTTTTCTGTCATCATGCAGTGCCTGTGACTGGTTAAAACTTTTATCAGAAAGGCATCTTTTCCACTTTGCTATTCATAAAACTAATAGTTTTAGTAAAGCTGATTCTGAACAGAAACAAAAATTTATTGCATCGTTAAAAGAGCGGTTTAATAGATTAGTACAAGAACCCTCAAATATTCCAAATGATACGCGGTATGAAACAGTCGCTAACGAAAGAGCTTTTTCACCAATTTATGAGCCCTCTTTAGCAGACTTAACATACCTAATAAAAGACACTATGGAATATCATAGTATTAGCCATGATTTTTTGTGCAGTGTGATGAAGCAAGAACATTATGAAATCTATGAAGATGAAGACTTCTCCCTTAGTTATGGTTCTGGTATTGGTGAAACTTCACGGCTTTTTATTGTTGATATAGCCTCAGATAAAAACAAGCTAATTGATGAATTTTCTAGGCTCTTAACTTTACACAGAGAGGAACTCGAAAAAAACCAAAAAAGAATGAATCCTAAGTCAGAGTTCAAAGGTCTAATTACAAATAGAGTTCTGCAATATCTTGATTTGATGATTTATTCAGAACTATATAAGCAGGACTTTAAACCTGAAAGTTTATTCGCTGAAATTCTATTTAAGGATGCTTATAAGTCTAATCCAGCCAATACTTTATCGTTAGAAACTAAGCCTAGGGCTTCAAGAGTCCTTGAATTGAAAAGTGGTTATTTAAACTGGCTTGAGTCAGTCTGTTACCTAGAGCAGAACAAATAATAATTATAAATATCTCAAAAATCGCACCTCTAAAAACTGAGATGCTTACTACCTAGTATTAAATTCTAATAATAGCTAAGCCAATCAAGGCGAATTACCAGTAATTAACAGGTGTTATTATGAATGAAGAAAGCCGTAATCTTTTGCGTATTGGTGAGGTATCGAAGCGTACCACCATCTCAAAACCGCATATCTATACCCTGATCAGACAGGGAAAATTTCCAAAACCTATCAAGCTAACTGCTAATACCAGTGTTTGGCTAGAAAGTGACATTGATTCTTGGATTGATTCACGAATTGATGAGCAGGGGGTAGCCTAATGAATACCCCTGACTTTAGCCAAAAATCACCCTATATCACCACCCCCAGAGAGGCACGTTTTTTATCTAACGTTCTGTATGGTGCCGTATCCGCTAAAGAGTTAAGAGGCATTACAGGCAGCCAAAACATCTGGGATACCTGTTCACGAATGCGAGATAAGGGTTGGATTATTCATACTCGTAACCGCCCTGTATTTGACCGTGACGGCATGAAAACTCATGCGGGCTACTATGTACTAGATCAAAGCCAAAGAAGTTTAGCTCAAACAGTTTTAAATGACTTTTATGGTGCTGATCAGCAAGAGCTGGAGGTGGTTAAATGATTTTTAAAAATAGAACCCACTCTCTTGAGTTGCATTTACCAGGCCTGTTAAGCAATAATAAAGCCCTAACTAAAAACTCTAACACGCAATGCCAAGCGTTAAACATGGCTTTTTTTGTGCCTAAAATTCAGCAGGCCTGTAACTTACTTAAGGGTTGCACGCTTAATTTAGGTATAAAAAACGAAGTCCATATTCTAAGTATGGACGGGTTAAAGAGCGGAATAAAAGACCCTTTAGAGGGGAATAAGTTCAGCCGTGTTAGAGCGGTTAGTGATACCCGTCCACCTGAAACTAAAACAGGTGGATTTACTAAAAACTCTAACGGAGGGCAAACCATGCCTTTAAACACTTCTAAGCGTGCCACCATTCGCACGATTCATACCGTTCAAACGTCAAACGGCATTATTGCCACTGTTCATACCCGCTATAACCAAAAAGCAGTTATAGGGCGTTTATTTTCGTCCATTGATCAGCTACAAGGTTTTATTCATTCTCAGGGTTTAAGCCTTGAATTATTGGGAGGGCGTGCGTAATGGAAACGACTATTATCAGATTTGCACAGCTTTACTCAGCTGAATTTTTAGAGCGTTTAAGCATTGGTTCTTTACATGGTGATCTAACCCCAGAGGAAGTTAATAAAGCTAGAGAGTTATGGAATATTTCGGATTCTATGGCCTCAGTTCTGTTGGTTAATATGCAGTCTTTGGCTGTTGCTGTGCATGTAGCTTCATTAGATGATGAAACGGGCTATTTTGACGGGAAAAAATTGCAGGACCTCACCCTTTACCTTGCCGAAAAGCTAGAAGAGTTACAAGAGCTTCAATATGTTGCAGGTGAAACCCTGAGCGCAATTAAACGGTATGAACTTGAACAGGCCTGTTCTAATCAAATAGGGGGTGTAAATCATGTTTGAGAGTGACTTATTCCGTTTTGCTGAACTTATGGATAGTTCGTTTATTAATCGGTTATCTACTAGCGATAGCTTTACGCCTGAGGATATGAAAAAGGCCAATTTGTTAGAGCAGCATGCCAGCACTTTACTGGAGGTTAAAACAGAGGCTTTGCACTCACTGTCTAGAAACATGGCTGATTCAACGGTAATAGAGGAGCCGACGGCTAATGATAGTGACCGTATGAATGTCTGGACTATGGTGGGTGATGAGCTTAAGGCTATCAGGGAGCTTCAATACTTAATCAAACGGTTAAACCATTGCCTTGCTAAAGGCACGACTGGGGGTGATGAATGAAGTTTTCTACCGATTATATGAAGTTGGCTATGTTGCTTGATAGTGGTTTGTTGGAGCGTATAGAAACGGTTCAGTCTAATGAATTGCTTAAAGATGATATGAACAAGGCTAAGAGAATCAAGGCCATTCTTGATCCTATGCTTGAAAGTAGAGGTGAATGGCGTGCGCCTCTTATTAGGTTGATGAATCAAGTTGTCCAGTTTTCTACCGGTATAAGAGGAGCGGTGTTCACCCGTTTATTAGGTTATAGAATGAACGAGGCGGCTCATGCTCAAAATAAAATAGACCGTCTTACAGCTTTAGGAATGTTGAGCAGCGAGCTTGATTTTGATTGTGATCTTAAAAAGCTACAAGGCCATATTAATTCATTCATCTTAGAGGCCGAAAAGGTAGCGGCTTCAAATTCAATTCTTAAAGATATGGCTGGGGGTGGAGAATGACTATAAACACCTCAAAGCTAGAGCCTATTGATATTGGTATGTTGTCTAGTATGTTGGCTTTTATACCAGCGGATATACCTAGAGAGGAATGGGTGCGGTTTTTAATGGCTGCTAAGTCTGAATTTAGAGAAGCGGCAAAGGAACTTATGCAGGAATGGAGTGCGACCGCTTCAAATTACGATAGTAAGTCGTTTAACAGTACATGGAAAAGTATCCGTTCTGGGGGTCGTGTAACGATTGCTACTATTGTTCATGAGGCCAAAGAGAACGGCTATAAGTTTGCACCCATGAAGCCAGCCGATAAACAGCGTTTAAGGGCTGAACAGCGAAAACGTCAAGCGCAAAGAGTTAAGCAGGAAGCCATAGACGTTCAAAACCGTGAAAGGCGTTATATTGAGGCCCAGCAAAAAGCTAACTATATGCTTAACAAGCGGGCGTTCTATGCAAACCCTGAGCACCCATACTTTGTTAATAAAGGGATAAGCACAGAGTTAAAAGGGCTTAATCCTGTTTTTTCAGCTTTCTAGTTCTTTAATGTTTCCTATTTATCAGTTTAAAGCACCGCCTAAAAGCGTGATTGATGATAAGGACTATTCAGATTTGTTTGAATTGGTTAGCTTACAGTTTATTGATGATCAGGGGATAAAACGCTTTCTTAGTGGCGGTAAAACAAAAGTTTGTTTTTACCCCATTCGCTTTGGTTGGCCTGTTGTGAGTATCGTTATTTGTGAGGGTTATGCCACGGGTGTTACCTATGCTCAGCACTATGATTCAGTTTCAGAGATTATTTGCGCTTTCAGTGCGGGTAATTTAAAAGCAGTTGCAAGGGCTTTTAAAATCCGTTATCCAATGGCTAGAATCATCATAGCAGGCGATAACGACCGAGAAACAGAGCGTAAAACGGGCGTAAATACGGGAATAGTAAGAGCTAATGAAGCTGCAAGGGTTGTAGATGGAATAGCGCATATACCTGATTTTTTACCCAATGAGGGAGGTAAAGACTGGAACGACCGCTATCTATTAGATCAGTTTGCCCTCAATCAGCTTGAGCACCCCCAAAATAATTGGGAGGCTAGCCTATGAGTGCAGAAACCAAAGATAGAAACGTTCTAAAGCTTGATGAGGTTGCTCAAAGAAAGGTGGATGCTTTGCCGGAGGGCTTCTCTTTTGGTGAGAATGGCCTGAGCTACCTAGACCCGCATAATGAGAACGCTAGCCCGCTTTGGATTTGTTCTAAGCTGGAGGTGACAAGCAGTACACGTGATACCTCTAATGAAAACTGGGGGCGTGTTCTAGAGTTTAAAGATATTGAGGGCCATGCTAAAAAATGGGTAATGCCAATGGAGATGTTAGCCGGTCGTGGTGATTTGCTTCACAGCACCCTACTCAATATGGGGCTAGCCCTTTCTACAGGCTCAAAGGCTAAGAACCTCTTAGCCCAATATATTCAGTCTTGTAAAGGTAACGGGATTGCTATTTGTGTGAATCATATCGGCTGGTTTAAAGATTGTTATGTGTTGCCTAATAAAGCCATTGGCGATAAAGAGGGAAAAGAGGTTTTATTACAAACCGCGTACCCTAACAGTTTAGGTTTTAAAGAGTCTGGCACGGTTGAGCAGTGGCGTAATGAAGTAGCCCGTTTTGGTGTTGGGAATAGTCGAATAGCTTTTTCAATTAGTGCAGGCTTTACCGCCCCTTTGTTATCGGTTTTAGGTATTGAGGGTGGAGGGTTTCACTTTAGAGGGGAATCGTCAAAAGGTAAAACCATTACGCTCTATGCTGGTGGTTCAGTGTGGGGGAGTCACGACCGTAAAAAGATGTGGCGTGCTACCTCTAACGGCTTAGAAATGACAGCATACCAGCACAATGATAGCTTGTTATTGCTTGATGAAATGGGGGAGATGAATAATAGAGAGATAGGCCAAACGGTTTATATGTTGGCTAATGGTCAAGCTAAGCAGCGTATGAATGAATCACAGCCTAAACAGTGGCGTTTATTGTTTCTTTCTACTGGTGAAATAGACCTTAAGAGTGCAATGGCTGAGGCGGGTGTCGTTACCCGTGCAGGCCAAGAGGTTAGACTGATTGATGTAGAAGCCGTGACGGGTGAATATGGCGTGTTTGATAGTTTGCTAGATGGATTTGACTGTAGCCGCTCTCAGGCTGAACACTTGCAGGCAATGACTGGCAAATATTACGGCTCAGTAGGTCCCGCGTTTATTGAACAGTTTATTCAAGATAAAGAAGCTTCTTTAGCGTTGTTTAAAGAGTTTCAAAGTGAGTTTTTAAAAGTTAACACGCCTGAGCAGGCCAATAGTCAAGTTAGACGTGTTTTAAATCGTTTTGCTATTGTGGCAGCTGGGGGGGAGTTGGCTATCAATTACGGCCTAACAGGTTGGCAAGCTGGAGAGTCTTTTATAGCGGCTAAGGCCTGTTTTGATAGCTGGTTATCTAACCTAGGTAATGCTCAGGATTCACAGGAAGAAACTCAGGCCATTGAGCAAATACGTTTGTTTATTGAGCGTTACGGGGAGAGCCGATTTAGTGATCTATCCCGTGCAAACGATAACCATAAACCGAATGTGATCGACCGTGTGGGGTATAAGAAAGGTGAGAACAATGGTGGGATTGAGTTTACCTATTACTTCTTGCCTAGCATGTTTAAAAAAGAAGTGTGCAAGGGGATTAGCTGGAGCCTTGCCCTTAAGGTTTTAAAGAACAAAGGTTATTTAAAATATGAAACTGGAAAGCTACAGTCTAAGACTCCAGCCACCGAAACCGGTAAGCGTGTGTATGCCTATGCAGTCCGCTCAACCATCTTAGAATGTGAAGATTAAACCCGCCTAAGCCTCTCTCAAGGGGCTGGTTATTTTCTGTGGGGTAATAATGGAAGTGTTTATATAATTCTTAAGGCTCTGAGGAGCTTTTCTATTCGGCCTTTTTCTTTGAGAGGCTTAGCTTTCCACTTTTCTGATAAGGCTTTAAGTTCTTGGTATGCCGTTGGTTGTGACTCTTGGACTTTATCAATGAACTTAGAGGCCCTTTTATACGTGTTTACTATTGTTGTGTATTTACTTCTTTTTATTATTGTTTCGTCATAAATATCGTCTGATATTCCTGATGCAAGCTGTTCAAAGGTATTTAGTAAATATCTTATTCTTTTGGCTTCATTGCTGTCAGCCTGTGCAGCATAGCCATAAAATTCAACTTCGATGTTTGAATCGTCGTGAATATTCCTTAGTGTTGAAAGGCCTTTATCAACACGTCGGTCCATTTTTATGGCTTGTAATAACTCTACGGCTTTTTGACGTTTAGATATGTTTATGGCAATGGTTCCAGCCATGATGGAGGAGCCAAGAATTGCTATGGGGGTAATAATGTTGCCTAGGTTGTAGACAATATTTGCGGACTCTAGTTCGGTACTCACGTTTTAGATAGCGTCGTAGTCTTCATTGGTTATTGTTTTCATTGTGTCTTTCTCCGTTTAGTTTATTAGCTTCTAATTTAGTAATTAAAGTTCAAATTTTATAGACACGAAAGGCCGTCTAATAAGCCTCTTTTGTAGGTTATTGACGACCTCGTTAGTAACTATTATAGCTAAGTTTACTAATTGTGCAATTTTTAGAGTTCTTGTAAGGGATGTTTTACGATTAAGATTTTGTTACTAACAACTATAAATCACTGTTGTTAATAGTGGAAATTTATAGTGTTTCTTATTAAATAGAGAGGTAAGCGGTTAGTTGTTAATATGCCGCGTTCCCCCTATGCCAATAGAGAAACACGCGCGATATTTTTTAAGGTCCAAATTCTTTTTATTGGTCTATATTGTTGATATTAAAGGGGTATTGTGTGGTTTTGCGTCTATGTTTTTTGTACCGCTTGTACCGATTCAAAAACAGAATAGGTACAGGCTCTAGCCCTTACCAGTAAAGGGATGTACCGCCTGTACCTTTTGTACCTCTCTAAATAATGAATGTATATGGTGCAACTAAAACAAGGCTAAAGTTTTGGCCTGATCAGATAGGCAGGGGCGGGTTTAAGGTCTGAGGCCAACGACCTAGTTACCACCTCCTTAGTCTCGTTTTTATGCCAGCCATTTTTATAGGGGGGGGTTAAAACTGGGTCTAAGTAGTAAGTAAAAACATAACTAATAAAGGCCCTAGCCTGTTTCTGGTTTAGAACTAATGCTGTTAGGGTTTTAGGTCCATTTGTGGCTCGTGCCGATGTGGGCCAATGTGTTAGCTCTAAGCCTGTTTTTTTGGTGTGGGAAAAGTGGTTTGGCCTGATCAGAAAACCAAAAATTAAAATTTACCCCACTGAATTTTTTACAGGGGGGTATTAAAGGCCCCTAAGCAGTTGGTGAGTGTGAAAGGTATTAAAGGTGGATATGGATGGGTGCAGGTAGAAAAATGCCCGCCTTGTTTGTATAAATGCCTCCAGAATTAGGGGGTTCTGCTTTTGTTTTTGGGGTTTATCTGCTTTTTGTACCGCTTGTACCTATGCTGTACCTATTATAGGTACAGGCTCTAGCCCAGTGTCTATAAGGCTTGTACCGCTTGTACCTACTGTACCTTTAAAAAATATAACTGTTTACAAAAAAAACAGTAGTTCAAGCCGACTTAAAGTTCTGATCAGGGGGCGTGCAGTGGCTTAGGCCGCCCCCTTTACTGGTTAATAAGCGGGCCTGAGGCTGAAAAATCGCGGGGTTTTCCTTTTTGGAAAAAATAGAAGCGGGATAACGGGGGTTGTTTGCCTAGTGCTCAGGCTTTTATCAATTGAGGTGCAAGCTGTGAAATATCGCTATGAGTGATTTTTGACGGCTTTCTAGTCATTGTGGTTATGTTTTTGTTCTGATCAGTTCTGGTGATTGCCTTGCGTTGCTTTTATTTCTTATTCTGGGGTTAGTCGGTCTGCTTGCTTCCCTCATTTCTAGCTATGTTCAGTGAGTCTGGTTAAAGTCATTCTGTTGGTTCTAGACTGGCGAAATTGAAAAGTATTGAGATGTGTTTTTGTTGCTATGCTGCCACAATGGTTTGGCATGACTATTTATTTTTAGGTGACTTTTTTAATGTCAAAAATGTGACAGGAAATCCCTACAAAATCAAAAGTGAGTACAAAAGTGAGTACAAAAACAGGTTTTAAAAAATGAACCCCTTGAAAACGCGTGTTTTCGAATCCCTCCCTGTCCCCCAAAGTCCACAGAGGGTTTTTACAGTCCAGTATTTACTCAAGTTCTATGCCATAACTCTACTTAAGTTTGCAATAATTCAATATCTCAATACTTTTGATTTTCGCCCATTGAGGTCAATGCTTATAGGTCTGAGACAAGGCGTTCAATTAATTTAATTAAGTGATGAGGATGCTAAAAGGAACTGAGGCAATATTTAGCTGAATAACCTCTGAGTTAAAATAATTTACGGTATTTTTTACGGTATCGTGTGTTTTTGAGGGGTAAATTTCAGACATAAAAAAACCAGCCGAAGCTGGTTTTGGGGCTTATGTGAGGGGGGTGGACCTCACATAAAAGATGGTGCGGAAGGAGAGACTCGAACTCTCACACCAAAGGCACCAGAACCTAAATCTGGCGTGTCTACCAATTCCACCACTCCCGCATGTTCATCTCGAGAGAAATGTTCAAAAAAACATCTCAATAGAATATGGTGGCCACACCTGGAATCGAACCAGGGACACAGGGATTTTCAATCCCTTGCTCTACCGACTGAGCTATGTGGCCAAAATAGAATGGGCGTATTATAGGGACGAGATCTGAACCTGTCAAACTTTATTTTACAATTATTTCATTCTGCTCCCGTGCCCAAATCGTGCCTATTCGGGACTTAAGTTTTTTAAGTGGGCTTTAAAAGTAATTG
>JAYENR010000089.1:0-62342 GCA_034722175.1 Pseudomonadota bacterium
AGCTAGGTTGGTATGCGTTTTTTGTTGTGGCTTCTGTTCAACTGAATCAAACTTTAAGTACTGATTCTGCTTTAACAATTTAAAGTAGAAGTAAATTGTTAACCACTGCAACGCCAGCATCGGTACCCATAGAGCAAAATAGATGGTGCTACCGTGAGTTACGATTCCACTATGTACCAGGCCTGCTGATAACCAAAGAACCAACTGAACTTCTAAAGCAAACCCGGGACAAACCATAGACAAGGCACCTGCATCGGTTTTGTTTTCATTTAACTCTTTAAAGAAGCCTTTTTTACGCATCGCGGCTAAACCAAATGCACCGACTAGTACACTCACACCCACCCCAATCGTAAACAGAATCAGGTGATAAGCGGTGTTTCGGTCTAAACCTAAAGCGTGCATCGTTCCGATATCTGCTCTGAACGCACCGACAATCAACATGGCGATGACGGTGACAGGAATCAATAGAGTGACGGTCGCTTTCGCTTGGATTCCGTGTTCAAACATGGATTTGAACCCTAGAATAAACTTAAGGATGGCTAACATCACCGTTAAACCCAATACTGTATAACTTAATGAGGTACCGATAAAGGCCACTTCTGGAATTTGTGAAAAGCCCATCGCTCCAAATCCAACGCCAATCATTCCGAAAGAGAAGATCGCTAATAGCTGTGACAAGTTCGCATTTTGAATAAAGTCTAGCTCACCATCAATCAGTCGTAAAAAATAACGGCTAAAGATTTTAAGCGCCATGACAAAGATGACTGAGAAGTACAGACCAGACATTACATATAAAGGGTCAATTAACTGCATGCTCATGCCCATTATTGTAATCGTGTCAAATAACCCTGGGATAAATAACGCTCCTAAGATAAAGAACACATTCATAGTCATGGTTAAGGTTAATGGAATCGCCATCAATTGTACTTCACGATTACTGTTCACTAACCCTTGATACTCGTCGGTCTTTTTAAAGGCGACATAACCTTTAAACCAGCGTTTTAGTAACACAAAATGTAACCCTGCTGAGGCAACAGCCGCACCAATATAAAGCTGAATAAACAAAGACAAAGTATCTGTCTTACCAATGTAATTGGCCATTAAGGTGTCAAAGTCGATAAAGACGTTACCCGGATGTTCGGTCATAAAGTTAACAGCAAAGAAGAACGATGCCGTCATACCTGCGGCACCCAGAGCCGCTAAAATATGTAAGATTTCAAATTTTTTGGATTGCATAGCAATTCCCCTTAAAGTATTATAAATATAATTTATTTGCATATAAGTATATCCTTATACTTTGTGTTTGTAAATGTGAGTTTGTTACATTTTTATTAAGGGTGTTAAGCTGGTATAGAGGTTTGATGTGTTAAAAGCGAGTGTTTAGCCGTGAATCACAGGCTTTATAGAGAGATAGGTTTTCAGTGGCTCTAATAAATATGGAATAGGTGTAGAGACAATTATGGAAGAGGGCACTGGTATTGTGTTGGTTTACCATTGGTTAAGCCATCATTGACGATGACAAATTCAATATTATTCTGATTGAATTTGATAAATTGAATGCCTTCCGGTTTTCCGCCGGTGTCAGGAAGGTCACAAAGATGTGTAAAGCTGTTAGGGTTCTGGTCTCTGCCTTGTAAGGCGTTTTTACCATTCCAAAGGTAGACTTGATAAGTCATAAATTGATCTCCAACCGCACCCGCTAATACAAGAACTCCCTGGTCGGTTTCACTTAAACCACGAACGCCGCGACCTTGAGCATTCAAATACAACGTTTTAGTTTTTTTGATTTTAAAGGCCTTTTTTTCAAGTTGGACTCGTAATACGGCAGTAATGTTGCCTCGTAAAACGGGGCCTCTAAAACCAAATAATAGACAGCCTTTGTGGTCGATTGCCAAACCTTCTATATCAATCCCATTCTCTTTACTGGGGATACCAACAAAGGTCTTGAATACTGGATGATTGGCCAATACTTCAGTTAACGATAAGGTTTGTATCTCTACCATCTGGGCTTGTGAATTCAGTTCGATTCGGAATAGCTGCTGGCGAGCTGGTTCTAAAAAGGTCTGTTGTAATCGCTTGATATTGTCTTTCTGCGAAAAATTATCTTTGATTTTTTTACGTTTAGCACTGTGTGAACCTAACGCATACAGATATGGCTTTTGCCAAGCTAGAGCTTCAATGTCGATTTCATCTAAGTTATTAGTTAAAGTGATGCTGTGTAGAGATTGCCACGATTGATTATTGGCAGGCTTAAACAGTTCAATTTGATTACCTTCATCGGTGGCTAAAGCCATAAACTGCTTATTTACCACAATACCACTGATATTTAATGGATCAATTTTAAGGGGGTTAGAAAATGACCAGGCCTGTTCATTTGAGAGTCTGGTAGCTGTATTGGCTGAACTGCTGTTGAGGGTGAAAAGCCCAATCAGCAGTAGAGTTGTAATCCATATTTGTTTCATGATTAGGTGTGTTCACTGATACTAATTTAGAAAAACTTGATAATATTCAAGTAATGTAGCTACACATTATAGCTTTATGATAAAAATCTAAGCTAAATTGTCTGGGAATAGTATTGTAAAGGTGGTGCCTTGCTCCACTTCACTGTGAATGGTAATTTTACCTTTTAAGGTACGGGTGACTAAGTTATAAACTAGGTGCAATCCTAAGCCACTTCCCCCCTGTCCACGTTTGGTGGTAAAGAATGGGTCAAATGCTTTATTGATTACGTCTTGAGTCATCCCTTTACCATTATCGAAAAACTTTATTTCAATTTGATTGTCGGCAGCTGGAGTGACTTCAAAGTTAAGCTGTGGATCAAGGCTGTTTTCATCAAAAGCGTGCATCGCGCTATTCATAATCAAATTAGTTGCGATTTGACTTAAAGCGCCTGCGTGAGTGTGTGCTTGTAATGCTTTATCACAACTAATTACGCCACGGATGTTTTTAGATTTTAGTTCATGATTAAGGCTGACTAAGCTTGAATACAAAGTATCGTAAACATTAAAACGGAAGATTTGCTCATCATGACTTTGATCGACGGCTAACTGTTTAAAGCTAGAAATAAGGTTTGCGGCTTTATGGATGTTTTCTTCTAGAATTTGGCAAGTTTTTTGTGACTGACTAAGGAAGTCTGCTAAGGCTGTTTGTGTTAATTTTTGAGTTTCATATAAGCCATTTAAGTGGTGAATTTGGTCTTTTAATAAAGTGCTACTTGTTAGTCCAACACCTAAAGGTGTATTCACTTCATGAGCGACACCCGCGACTAAGCCTCCTAAAGAAGCCATTTTTTCATTTTCGATTAGTAATTCTTGAGTGGTTTGTAGCTTATTTAGGGTTTGTTGAATTTCTTGAGTGCGCTCTTCAACCAACTGTTCCAAGTTCGCATTGAGTGTTTCCAGTTCTTTTTGTGCGCGTTTGGTGTCTTGGCCTTGTTCATAAATAATAAACATAAACGAGGTGATTAAAATTAAAACTACGATTCCAACAACGTAGGCAGCCAAAGGGCCTACTGAAATACCATTTTTTACCGTACAGTAAGAATCAGGATCAAAGCTAGCAGCAGCCATCCCTGTATAGTGCATGGCTGCGATTGCGCTACCAATCACAATGGAGGCTAATAGGTTATGCCAGATGAATACATTGTGTTTTTCTCGAAATGCAGAGCGTATAAAAATTTCTAGCCCGATATAGGAAGCGGCGTAGGCGATAACCATTGAAATGATAACCAACCAAACATTATATTGAATAGGTGGGAACATTTGCATAGCGTCCATACCGCTATAGTGCATAGCACTAACACTGCTTCCTAAAATAAAGGCAGCAATTAATTTTTGTTTAGTGCGACGTTGTTTATTGGGGTTAAGAAGAATTCGAAAGGCTAAGTAAGAGCCGATAACGGCAAAAACAGCGGAAAGTATGGTTTCAAATATCTCAAAAGAGACGGGGGTGTCGATATGCAAAGCAAGCATGCCGATAAAATGCATGGTCCAGATACCCATGCCCATATTAAACGCTGCGCCATAGGTCCAGAGTTTGGAGTTAAAACGATGGTGCCAAATGATAAAGCTGGCATAGGCTATGGCTAAAAAACTGGTAAGAAAGGCGATGGCAACGGAACCAAATACCAGAAAATAGTCATAATCTTTTTCCATAAATTGGCTCCAGAAATATTGTATGTTTAATAGTTATCAGGATAGAGTTTTCTGAGATTGGTGATTTCATCTAAATTTTCATTGAGAAGTTCAACCAGCTTGGGTTCAAACTGTTTGCCCTTTAAAGACTCGATTAAATTTAGAATGTCTTCCAAAGACCATGGATCTTTATAGCAACGTTTACTGCCAAGAGCATCAAAAACGTCGGCTAAACCAGCGATCCGAGCCATAACAAAAATATCGTTTCCTGATTTGCCTTGCGGGTAGCCATTTCCATCCCAATGCTCATGGTGCTCTAACGATATCTGAGCAGCAGCTCGCAAAGTATGAGTATTTGAATTGATTAACATGTTATAACCCGCTTCAGCGTGCGTTTCCATAATGGCACGCTCTTCTGGAGTATGTTTTCCGGGTTTGTTTAAAATAGCATCTGGAATACTGACTTTACCTACATCATGTAAAGGTGCTGCTAGCTTTATTAAGTCACACTGTTTGGTGTCTAAACCATAGGCACAGGCAAGAATATAGCTGATTTCACCAACGCGTTTAACGTGGCTTCCGGTTTCTTTAGAGCGTAACTCTACTGCTTCACCTAAAATATAAACCAGTTCGCGTTGACTCTGTTCCACTTCGTCTTTAAGTGCTAACGCAGAATAGGCTTTTACAAAGTGGTCAATAAAAATGTCAAGCAGGTGAATATTTAGTTCGGTAAGAGACGGTGGTTTGCGTACAAAAAGCATATTTTCGTCGCCATTGCTTGCGCCAATATAGGCGACATAATCTCCATCATTCTGTACGGATCTTTTTTCTTTATAAGCGGTCTCAAACAGAAATTGAACCTCATCGGGCATAATGCAAATATTATCCTCTACAAAGTCTTCAAATAAATTACCTGCCTTAGCAAGTACTTTGAATTGTAGCTCGCTATTTGCTTTATCATCAGGCTTAGACAGAACGGTGCAATACATTGCATTTTCTTCCAAATCTAAAACGGAAGCAATTTGAGATAAAATTTGTGAAGTTAAAGAGCGTAAATTGGTTTCGGAGCGGGTATTGGCAATTGCCTGTAATACCTTTTGAAGCCCTGCACGGTGCTGCTCTATTGTCATAATGTCTCGATACGAGCGCAGTGAAGCATAGAGGGCGGTTTTAAGTTTGTTGGCGGTGAGTTCAGTTTTAGATTTATAGTCATTAATGTCATACTCTTTAATGACCGCTTCTTCAGGAGCTTGGCCGGGTTGACCGGTGCGTAAAATAATACGAGTGATATGGTTATCCAGCTGTTCACGGATATGTTTAACTAAGTCTAATCCTGCTGTCTCAGTTTCCATTACAACATCAATAAAGGCGACGGCAAACGGTTGGTTTGAGTCTTGTTCTTGCAGTAATATCTGCGCCTCTTCTGCACTGTAAGCATGAGAGAGTTCGACTGTTTGATCTTCAAATGTGAGAGACTCTAAAACCAGTTTGGTAATTTTATGAACTTCAGGCTCATCATCTACGACCAAGACTCTCCAGCTTTGATCGTTGCTCTGTTTGGCTGTTTGTGCGTCCTGTTCTGAATCAGGCGCAAAAACAAATAAATCATTCATGGCACCACCCTGCTAGGTATTGAGTTTTTTATACTATCACGAAAAAAATAGTGTGTGATTAAATGTCTTGAGGGGAAGTATAGAATATATCTGTCAACCTGTCTAAGTAAAATATCCCATTTGGTACGATTTATGGAGCGTTGTTTTATCCTTAGTTTGTAGTGCTTTTTAGATGATAAAGAAAATCACTGTTCTATTTTGTATATAGGTAATGTGGTATGGAACTATTTCTTTTGTGAGAGTCGGTTTGCCCAGTGTAAAATAGCGTCAATATAAAAGGTTAGAGTTATGACAGACGTGACAGAAAAAAAATTAACTAAAAAAGAGCGCACCAAAGATTGGATTAAACCACCTAAAGCGATTATGAAACCAGTGGGTCGTGCCATGGCGCAATTTAAGATGTTGCGAGATGGCGATCGTGTTCTATTAGGGCTTTCAGGTGGTAAAGATTCAATGGCGTTGTTGGTGATTTTAAAACACCTTCAACGTCACGCTCCCATTAACTTTGAGTTAGCCGCTTGCACGATTGATCCTGAAATTCCTGGATTTGATCCATCCCCGCTAAAGGAGTGGTGTGCCAAGATGGATGTACCGTATTTTTATGAATCGGAAGATATGGTTGATTTGGCAGAAAAACGTATGAAAGGTGACTCCTTTTGTAGCTTCTGTGCCCGCCAAAAACGTGGAATTTTATACAGTACTTGCCGACGAGAAGGCTATAACGTTTTGGCGTTAGCTCAGCATTTAGATGATTTGGCTGAAAGCTTTATTATGTCTGCTTTTAATGCAGGTCAGTTGCGTACCATGAAAGCGCATTATCTGAATGACGACGGAGACATTCGTATTATCCGACCTCTGGTGCGTGTACGTGAAAACCAAACGCGTGACTTTGCGATTGAAGCAGGCCTGCCTGTCATTGAAGACAACTGCCCGGCTTGTTACGCTAAACCACAAGCCCGTGCTGAAACAAAAGAGCTGTTACTGGAACAAGAGAAGAAAAACAAACACCTCTATGCCAATTTATGGACGGCGATGCAACCTTTGATTGCCGATGATAACCATGAAGGTCAGGCAGAATTAGAACAAACTTCTAAATTTGTTACCAAGGACTCTAAGTGAGTTCTGCTTCAAAAAAACCAAAAAAAACTGACCAGGCCTGGGTGGGGAGCGTCGTCAAAGGCTTGATTATTCTATTTAGTTGGATGCCTTTAAGTTTAAACCAAGTTTTTGGCAAAGCGATCGGTTATCTCCTATGGTGGATTCCGAACTCCAATAAACGCATTACGCTTATTAACCTTCAAGTGGCCTTCCCTGATTTAAAAGAGTCAGTACGTAATCAACTAGCCAAACAGAGCTTATTACATTTAGGCATGATGGTAGCCGAGCTTGGGCCTGCATGGATGTGGCCGGAAGCCAAGTTAGCGCCTTTAATTAAAGAGATTAAAGGCGAAGCATTATTAAAAAAGGCCAGGGATGAAAATAGAGGCTTACTTTTTTTGGCTCCACATATTGGGGCGTGGGAAATGATTGGCCCGTACTTGTCATCTAAATATCCTTGTACCTTCTTATACCGACCGCCAAATGTGGATTCTGTTGAGCAGTTTATGGTTGAATCTAGGGAGCGGTTTGGAGCTAGGTTGGCACCTACTGATATGAAAGGGATTCGTGTATTAATTAAAGCGTTAAAAAGCAATGATATTTCTGCGATTTTACCTGATCAAGACGCGGGTGAGAAAGGGGGCGTTCATGCTTCGTTTTTTGGATTTCCTGCTCGCACCATGACCTTAGCGTCTAAATTGATGCAGAAAACAGATTGTGCGGTTCTGTTTGTGATGATGGAACGTCTGCCGAATGCACAAGGTTATCGTTTACATATCTTGCCAGCTGAAGAGGCCATGGCTAGTGTGGACGAGCAGGAAGCAACCGAGGCTTTGAATCGTGGAGTAGAGGCGTGTGTTAGTAGACTGCCAGAGCAGTATTTATGGTCTTATCGACGTTACCGTAAACCACCAGCAGGTTATGAAAACCCTTACCGAAAACAATAAAGGCTTTAGGTCTTCTTTTTGGGTTGGTAACTTAACCAACTCACGCCACTTACGACTAACACCAACCCGACCGCATGCCAGAATCCAAATGGCTCTTGTAAAACCCACACCGCTAAAACAATCGTCACCATTGGGCCTAAGGTACCAATAATGCCTGTTTGTGCGGGGCCAATTCTGGCAATCGCTTCACTGATCATAAAGCTGGGAATAACCGTGCTGATAATGGCAAGTAAAAACAGCCATAACCAAGCCATACTGCTGACTTCTAGGTCTGAAAAATCGTTGAAGAGAAGATAGTGTAATAAGACAAAGCCACTGGATATTGCCATCGCTAAGCTGGTAAACCATAAGCTTCCTACCTGATGAATCAGCTTTTTACCAAACAAGACATAAAACGAAAAACTCAGTGCCGCTAAAAAGACTAAAAAGGTGCCTAACCCTGTCTGCTCACCACTAAAGCCTAACTCTTGATAAAAGGCGATCACTAAACCACCGTAAGTTAAGATCAATGCCCCAAGCAGTTTACGTGTAATCGGGGTTTTAAAAAATAGAGCCCCTAACAAAGACACCATAATCGGATAGGTAAACAGGGTTAGACGCTCAAGCTGAGCAGAGATCATCTCTAAGCCTTTTAGATCCAGCCAAGAGGAGAGGTAATAGCCGATGAAACCTAAAAAGGTGATTTTTAGTAAAGTTCCTTCTAGGTTGGGTGTGGTTTTTTGTTTAGTTAACCAAACCATAATCAACAGATAGACAGGCAAGGCAATCGCCATACGTAACATCAAGACACTATCGGTATCCAACCCTTCTACGTAGGCGAGTTTGATAAAAATCGACTTAACCGAAAACAGGGCGGTTCCGAGAATGGCTAGAAAAAAACCTATCCACAAATAACGGCGATCCAATTCGGTCTGTATTGCAGAGTCAGACAAGATCGAAACTTCTGAATAGCGTTCTATTGATTTGAACAGGCCTCTTCATTTCGGCTTTTTGCCAATGTACCAAGCATAACGATGCTTATTAGTATCGTCAGAACCACTATTTTCATGGTTAAGCCAGCCTTCGCCGTAAACCAACGTTTCTAATTCTGACCAGGCCTGATTAAGTTCACCAGATTCGATATAAAACTCGGGGTTACGCGGTGCACTGTCTTGAACGGGCGCGAGAAAGGTTTGGTAGATCAATAAGCCGTTAGGTTTTAAGGCACTCACCAATTGGCTGAATAAGTTGCGGTCCAAATAACGGCTAATCACAATGACATCATACTGTTGATACGGCAGTAACATCTGTTCAAGATCGGTGATCAAGGGCTCAATCGGCAGTTGGTTGATACTTGCCCAATTATTCAAAACCGTTAAGGCGTTATCAGAAATATCCCACGCCTGAACCTTTAGACCGCACTGTGCCAGAAAACGCGCATTACCACCTAAGCCACACGCCAATTCAAGCGCCTTGCCATTAAAAGGCAGTAGATGACTGTGTTGTTTTAATACAAAACAAGGTTTGGCAGGCGTTTGCAAGCTTGCAGAGGCATATTTTTCATCCCACTTCTGGGCGATATTTGTACTCATAATTATCTTAGTTATTTCCGCCAGAAAGCGGCTGTGAATAAGACCAATAAGGTAAAGATCTCTAAACGTCCAAGCAACATTGCAAAGGTGAGAACCCATTTTACGGGGTCGCTCATTGTTTGGAAGTTTGACGCTACTTCACCTAGTCCAGGGCCTAAATTATTCATCATTGCCGCGATAGCAGAGAAGGCGGTTACTTGATCAACCCCCATTGCCATAATGGTTAACATCAATACGGCAAAGGTAAAAGCGTAAACGGAGAAAAATCCCCAAACCGCGGTCATGACTTTTTCAGGAATCGGTTTACCGTTTAATTTGACTGGCATAATTGCATTCGGGTGTAATAAGCCACGGATTTCACGAGAACCTTGCTTAAACAGTAAGACAAAACGAATCATTTTCATCCCACCCGCAGTCGAACCAGCACTTCCACCGATAAAGCTCATCATAATCAGTAATACAGGGATAAAAGCAGGCCAGACTGAGAAGTCGGCATTGGCGTAACCGGTTGTTGTGGCTAGTGAAACGGTTTGGAAAATACCATAACGGAATGATTCAGCCCAAGTGGGATAGACATTATTGACATACAGATAGCTGGTGACAATCGCAATTCCGATCAGCAGCAGTGTGGCGTAAGCTTTAAATTCAGGGTCGTGCAAATACGGGAAAACACTGAAGTTTCGGAATGCTGTAAAGTGTAGGGCAAAGTTAACCCCTGAGAGAAACATAAAGATAATGGCAACGGTTTCGACTGAGGTACTGTCAAAATAACCAATACTGGCATCGTGGGTAGAGAAGCCGCCAATCGCCACGGTTGAAAAACTGTGACCAAAGGCATCAAACCAATTCATTCCTGCCATCCAGTAACCGACTGCACAGGCAATAGTCAGCCCAAGGTAGAGATACCACAGGGTTTTGGCGGTTTCTGAAATACGTGGTGCGATTTTAGAGTCTTTAACTGGGCCCGGGGTCTCTGCTCTGTAGAGCTGCATACCACCAATACCTAACATTGGCAGAATCGCGACCGCCAGTACGATGATCCCCATGCCGCCCATCCACTGCATCTGTTGGCGGTACCAAAGGATAGCGTGTGGCAGAGAGTCTAAGCCACTGATCACGGTCGCGCCCGTGGTGGTTAGGCCTGAAAAGGATTCAAAAATAGCATCCGTCATGGATAATGAAACCAGAGGTTCAAAATAGAAGGGCAAGGCACCAACCATGCCGAGTACTGTCCAGAACATGACCACCACTAGAAAACCATCGCGGATCTTGAGCTCTTGTTTGTGATTACGTATTGGGTACCAAAGCAGCAGCCCTGTAAGCAGAACACCAATCATAACCCCAGTAAAAGCGACAGTTGCGCCATCTTGATAATACAGTGAGATTAAAATGGGTGGCACTAGGCTGATGCTGTAAACCATCAATAAGATGCCAAGTACTTTGGTAATAATTTTTGAATGCATAATTTTCTAATTAGCCATTTAGCGTTAGCTTAACCAACTCTTGTTTTCAGAGGGTGAAAATAACTGGGCAATATTGGCTGCGTTATTAGGGTCGGTTAAGAACAGGATAACGTGATCTTCCGCTTTAATGACGAGATCACGATGGGCAATAATCACTTTGTCTTGGCGGATAATGCAACCAATAGTCAGATCTTTGGGCCACTTAATATCGCCGATGCATCTTCCAATCACCTCACTTGTCTCTTTTGTGCCGTGAGCAATCACTTCCATGGTTTCAGCAGCCCCACGTCGCAGTGATGCTGCTTGCACCGTATCGCCCTGGCGCATGTAGTGCAGCAGATGACTGGTGGTGATCTGATCCGCAGAAATGGCCACATCAATGCTGTTTAGCTGAATGAGTTCTGTGTAGGACTGTTTGTTTACTAATGCGATCACACGGCGAACGCCCAGTTTTTTCGCCAGCATGCCTGAGATGATATTTGCTTCATCGGAGTCAGTGACGGCAACAAATAGATCAATTTCATCAATATTTTCTTCCAACAAGATGTCTTTGTCAGCGACATCTCCGTGAATAATAATGGTTTTGTCTAATGTTTCAGCAACCGTTCTGGCTCGTTCAATTCGGTGATCAATCAATTTTACCTGATGATCTTTTTCGAGCGCTTTCGCTAAACGGAAACCAATATTTCCACCACCGGCAATCATAATGTTACGTGATGGCCGATGCTTCTGACGACGAAGGTCTTCAACAATAATGGGGATGTGTTTAGGTTCCGCAAGGAAAAACACTTCATCCCCCGGTTGAATAGTGACTTCACCCGTTGGCATCACCACTTCGTTTTTTCGATAGATCGCAGCGATACGGGTTTCGACATTTTTAGGCAGATAGTTTTTGATCTCTTTGATCTTCTTTTCTGCCAATATACTGCCTGTGTAAGCCCGTACCGCGATAAGTCGCACTTTACCCTTGGCAAAGTCAATCACTTGCAGAGAACCAGGATATTGAATGAGTTGAAGAATATAATCGGTTACCAGCGCTTCTGGACTGATTAGAACATCAATTGGTAGGCTGTCGGTACTGTATTGACGGCTAAACAGTTCAGGGTGGTCTAAGTAAGAGCGACTTCGAACACGGGCAATTTTAGTTCCGGTTTTATAAAGGAGATGCGCAATCTGACAGGCCAAAATATTGGTTTCATCATCTTGGGTGGCGGCAATCAGCATATCGGCATCTTCTAGGCCGGCTTGCTCAAGAATATCAGGGTGAGAGGCATGACCACTAACGGTTCGAATATCAAGTCGGTCTTGTAAACGTTGAAGGTGAGCGGTATCAAGATCGACCACGGTTACGTCGTTGTTTTCGTTTGCAAGCAACTCTGCCAGCGAAGAACCGACTTGGCCGGCACCTAAGATTACGATATTCATAGTGTGAGAAAACGTCTTTAATTGATTTTTTAAATTAATATCTAATTATTTTACGCCTAAAACGGCGGTTTAAACAGCGATTAAATCGGGTTTTTAGGATCTATGTCCAGTGCTTTTAGCTTTCGATAGAGGTTGGTTCGATCAACACCAGAACGTTTGGCTGTTTCAGAGACATTTCCACCGGTTTCTCGTAATAACTGACTCAAATAGGCTTTTTCAAATAGGTCTTTTGCATGTTTCAGATTGATGCTGGTATCGACACCAGTTTCAAGGCTTTCAGTTTGTTCAGGTTGGATTAAAGCTGACTTAACTTCACTGTCTGAAATATCCCCAGTTCCCAAAATCAATAACTTCTGAATTAGGTTTTGCAGTTCACGCAAATTACCAGGCCAGCTGTATTGACGCAAAATATTTTGTGCCGATACGCTAAAGTGGCGATAACCGAGGCCATCATGTGACACCAGTTGATTGATAAAGTATTCAATTAATTCTGGAATGTCTTCACTGTGTTGACGCAGTGCAGGGATTTGAATTGGCATTACCTGTAGGCGTTGATAAAGATCGTCTCTAAAGTGACCGAGCTGATGCGAGGTTTCTAAACCGGTTTTACTTAATACAATAATGCGAATATCTAGCAGAACATCATTTTCAAGTTGTTGGCATTCATAGCACTGTTTATTTAACAAGTTTGCTAACACCAACTGACTTTGATCAGTCAATTTATCCGCATCGGTAATGACTAAGGTACCGCCATCTAAAGAGCGTAACTGATTTAATAGTTCCTGACTTTGTTCGTTGTCGGCCTTTTGTGCCAGGGTATTAAAGTCTTTGGCATATAAAACTAACAGTCCAGCTTCTTTACGTTCACTGGTTTTATGCAAGGCTTTGGCAAAATGCTTTTTACCGCTCCCGGTTTCACCGATGACTAAGATTGGCATGCTGTATTTAGCCAACCGTTCAATGGTTTCACGCAGAGCCATAATGGATTTACTTTTTCCAATTGGCAGAATCTGTTCTGGCAAGGTCTGTTTAAGTTGTCTGTTTTCTTGATTGAGGCGAGTATGTTCTAAGGCACGTTCGGCTATGACGATGAGTTTTGCTAAAGAGAGGGGTTTTTCTAGAAAGTCATAAGCACCGAGTTTGGTTGCTTCAATTGCGGTTTCAATCGTGCCGTGACCAGACATCATGACAATGCTAGTTTGCTCTAAAAGCGGATCAGTCTGCATCTCTTTAAGTAGAGTAATACCATCAATATCTGGCATCCAGATGTCCAAAAAAACGACATCTGGCACTTGGGTACGCCACGCTTCTTTGGCTTGAACGCCATTTCCCGCAGTATGCGTTTGATAACCTTCTTCGTCAAAAATTTCTTGCATCAAGCTGCGGATGTCTTTCTCGTCATCCACAATTAAAATTTTGCCTGGTTTCATTCCGTCTTTTCACTCAAAATAATGGGTAAATCAATTATAAAGCAAGTTCCACCTTCTGGGGGCGAGTCGAGTCGGATCTGCCCATGGTGTTCTTCAACAATTTTTCGCACAATTGCTAGACCTAAACCAGTACCTTTGGGTTTGTCAGTCGCATAGGGTTCAAAAATCCAGTTTTGCGCCTCTTCACCTATTCCAGGTCCATTATCACATAGAGTAATGGTCAATTCTGAAAGATCCTCAGAGCACTGAGTGGTGACGACAATGTGAGCATTCTCAGTCTCTTCCATCGCCTCAATCGCATTTTTGATTAAATTATGGAACAGTTGGCGTAAGCGAGAGCCATCAGCCATGATAATGGGGCACTGGCTATCGAGTTGGTGGTTGATTTTCCAGTGTGCTTCACGGTTTTGGTACATCAACACAATGTCTTCTAATAAGGTGTTGATATTAAGTTCTCTTGCCTGTACTTCTGGTGTATTTGCATAATCTGAGAAGGCCTCAACCAGCGTTTGCATATTGCTAACTTGTTCAGTAATGGTATGTGTCATACGCCCTAATAGGGCTTGATCATCGCTTTCCAATTTTGGATGCAACTTATAGTTAAGGCGTTCTGCAGATAGCTGAATTGGCGTTAAAGGATTTTTGATCTCATGTGCCAGACGACGTGCTACATCACTCCAGGCTGCGTTTAGTTGTGCCTGTACCAGTTCGGTAATGTCATCTATAACAATAACAAACCCACCTATTTTTTGATCAATGCTAGGTAGGGTTGAGCCATGAATTAACAGAATTTTTTGGCCTTGTTTACAAGAGAACTTGTATTGCAAACTCCAGTTATCATCACTTTGTTCAAATAGAGGGTAAATGTGTTCAAACAGGTCGTGCAGATGGATATTGTCTTCATGTTCAATAATATCAACGAACTTCTTACTGATATGACGGTTTAGATTGGTGTTTAAAATGCTTGCCGCTGCATCATTTGAAGTACGCAGACGTTTATTCATATCAAAGGTTAATACGCCACTCGAGAGGTTTTGAATTATCGCTTGCAGATAGAGTTTTTGGACTTCGGTTTGCTGATGCCCGATTTTAATGTCATTTCGTGCTTGAGCGATTTTTTGGATCATATCGTTAAAGGATTTAATCAAGGTTCCAAAGTCGTCTTCACGGTCTGTCGGCATTTTAATGCTGTAATCACCACGAGAAACCGCTGCGGTTCCGCGTGCAAGGGTACGAATCGGACGCGTCATATTTTGTACTGCTTGAATGGTAAACAGTAAGGTTGTGACCAGGGTAAGGAGTAGAACCATAGATAAAATCAGGGTGAAACTAGCCGTTAATGGACCTTTAAGGTAAGAGAGTTCTTTGTATTGCCCAGATGCGACCTTAACCGACTCTGCCAGTTCAGTGACACCGGAAGGGATATTGAAAATCACCTGTATGGCGTAGTTACCCTTTAACTGTAAGTCTGAAAAAGGGATGATAACGCGGATGATCTCTTGTGCTTGGGTCGTTCCTGGCAAGGTTTCAATAGCGGCATAGGTTTTTTTCTGACGAATCTGTTGGAATAGGTTGTCTCCGGGTGGGGAGGGCAGAATATCGGTATCACTTAAGCTACTGAAAGCGATCAGCTGCTGGTTAGAGTGATAGAGGGCAACTTCTTGTGCATTGAGTTTCGCTCTAACGGTACTCACCCCAATAAAAGGGGATGTGGCTAATAGAGAACCGGTCTCTTTAGCCATATTTAAGGTCAAATTTAGACTGTCGATGGTTTTGTTATCAAGTGTAGTACGCACTAAGGTCGTGGCATTTTGTAGGGCTATTTCAGTTTTGACATCAAACCATTGATGAATCCCTTGTTGAATAAACACCAGAGCAAAATAGAAGATGGTTGCCACCGGAATACCTAATAACAGCGTAAACATCGTGGTGATGCGGACGGTGATTTTGATGCCGGGAATCTGTTGCTGATAGCGTCTACGTAGTTCTAGAATAGTGCGCACTAACATAAACAGAAGGACCGCTGTACCGACAATGGTAAACAGCAATAAACTGGAGTAAGCGTCGGCAAATTCAGATGCGTTTTGCAGGATTTGGCTCATCATGATCAAAGCAATTAATAAAGCACTAGAAAGCGCAGCTAACCAGCCATATTGCTTTACATGTTTCCAATTAATTGCGGTCATAACCAACTCTTGGGAGTGTAGATTGTGGTTTCAAACCAGCCGCTATCAAGTTGCCAGTCACTGTCTAACAAAGAATTTAACACGAGTGGAGCGGGGAGTCTCCAGTGATTTAAATGAATGTTTAATTTTAAGGTATATTTTTGATCAGGGTGTAATTCGGATAAAGATAACACTGGGAATGAGGATAAAGTGCCTAAGGTTCTTAAGGCTTCATCTAAAGAGCCAAAAGTTTGCACTTTATTATTACGTTCATTGATTAAAGTATAGCGGTTGCTAAAGCTGGAGTAGCGTAATTGGGTGCGGTATTGCACATGCATACGTTCACGATGGTATTTAATGCCTGCAAAACGCTGATGTTCAAGGAATACAATTTCAGTTTCAAAGATTAAGCCGACTTCACTATGGATCGCTTCAATAATGGCATCAGGCAGATTAAATTGGCTTTGTGAATCAAAAAGTAGCTGTTGGTCTTCTTGATAATCGGTGACTTGTAGGATACGTATTTCATCAGAAGCCAATAAAATCGAGCTTTGGAAACTGAACAGGCCTGTTAGGATGAGGCCAAGCAGCACTTTGAAAGGATGGCGTAACCCGCTAAGAAAATAAGGTTTAAATGTTTTCTTAGCCAGTAAAATCATCTTAAAGAGACTTTTCCAGTAGGCAGTAAAAGAAACCATCCATGCCAAAACTGCCTGGCAGGATTTGGCGGCCTGGTGTGTTCTCAAAGGTGATGCCCCATTCAGCTTCAATAGGAATTACTTTTGCAGACGGTTCAGATTCAACAAAGTGCTGCATTTGCAGGGTGTTTTCTTGAGGTAGCACTGAACAGGTGGCGTACAGAAGTTTCCCCCCCGGTTTCAGTAACGGCCATAAGGCTTTTAGAATACTATCTTGGGTTTCAACTAGCTGTTCAATGTCTTCTAGAGTGCGGTGCCATTTGATATCAGGGTGGCGACGAATTATGCCGGTTGCGGAACAGGGGGCGTCCAATAGAATTTTATCGAACTGTTCGCCACTCCACCAATCATTTGGTTCAGAGGCATCTCCGACGGAGTACTCCGCTTCTAAATCTAAGCGATAGAGGTTTTCTGCCAGACGGTCTAAACGCTCCGGCTCTTTTTCTAATGCAAAGACCTTGGCTTCATTATTCGACATTTCCAATAGGTGAGAGGTTTTACCGCCTGGTGCGGCACAGGCATCTAAAATGGATTCGCCTGCTTGAGGCTGTAGTAACAAAGCCGCTTGTTGTGCAGCCGGGTCCTGCACACTAAAGCCACCCTCTTCATAGGTTGGCAGTAAAGAAATATCCGAACTTTTGGCTAAAACGATTGCTTGAGGCGTATTGCTGTGAGCGCTGGCCTCTACTTCGGCCTCTTTTAATAACTCAAGTAGTTCATCGCGGCTCTGTTGAATGCGGTTTACACGCAATGTTAACGGTGCTTGTTCATTGTTTGCCTGTAAGATGGCTTCCCAGTTTTCAGGGTAGGCGGTACGCATCTGCTTCACTAGCCATTGTGGGTGTGAGTAGCGATAAGCAGGTTTTAGATCGACTTCCGCACAAATTTCGTCTTTTTCACGTAAGAACCGTCTTAATACACCATTTACTAAGGCTTTTGCCCATGGTTTTTTGAGCTTTTTGGTGACGCTGACCGTTTCAGAGACTGCAGCATGCTCAGGCGTTTCCATATACAAAATTTGATAGAGGCCGATTAGAATCAATTGATTCACGTCCTCGTCTTTGGCTTTCATCGGTTTGTTTAGTAGGTGGCTACGAATGGCTTCTAAACGGTCTTGCCAACGTAAAGTACCTAATACTAAGTTTTGTGTAAAGTTACGTTCACGGCGGTCGCTAAATTGAGCCAAACCTTCCGGCAGTGATTGGCTTAAGGAACGACCCTGCTCAATCACTGTTAAACAAATTTTAAGGGCGATAAAACGGGTATTGATAGGTCTGACATCACTCATTTAGAACTGGTGTCCTTTAAGCTGGCGAGACAGAGCGAAGTCGTAAGCAGACATCGCTTTTTTGCCAGCAGGTTGCACTTGGGTGAGCCAAATAGGTTCGCTTCCGGTTGAAATTAGAATGCCTTGCTTCTCCACCGCAATGACTAGGCCTGGTGAGTTTTTAGAAGCCATTTTTTCAGGGCTTTCAGCGAAACAAGCTTTTAGAATACGTAGTGGTTTATCCTGAAATTGGGTATAGGCAACCGGCCAAGGGTTAAAGGCGTGGATTTTACGCACAATGGTTGCAGCGGATTGTGTCCAATCAATTTCAGCTTCGGCTTTATGCATTTTCTCTGCATAAGTCACAAGAGCTTCATCTTGTTTTTCAGGGCTTAATTCGTTGTTTTGAACCTGCTCTAGGGTGGCCATCAACGCCTCACACCCTAAAGTACTCAAACGATCGTGCAAGGTTTGAGCGGTATCGTCTTCTTGGATGGGGGTGTTGACTTTATATAGCATATCACCGGTATCAAGCCCAATATCCATCTGCATAATGGTGACCCCAGATTCAGCATCACCAGATTCGATCGCACGCTGAATCGGAGCCGCACCACGCCAACGAGGCAGTAAGGAAGCGTGGATATTCAGACAGCCGTGCTTTGGCATATCCAAAACAATTTTTGGCAAAATTAAACCGTAAGCGACCACAATCATTATATCGGCATTCAGTGCGGCAAGTTCTTGTTGCGCGTTTTCGTTACGCAGGGTTTCTGGCTGGTAAACCGGAATATTATGTTGTAGAGCGAGGTTTTTAACAGGACTTGCGGTTAATTTACGGCCACGTCCAGCGGGACGATCAGGTTGAGTATAAACTGCAATTACATTGTGTTCAGAATCAAGCAGGGCTTGCAAAGGGGCAACTGAAAAATCAGGTGTACCTGCAAAAATGATATTTAAAGGTCGGGTCATGGAGCTCTCTTAAGCCTAAAGCGGATTAGTGTTTTTCTTCATTCATCTGTTTACGAAATTGCTGTAACGCACGAGTACGTTTAAGACCTGATAGATGGTCAATAAACATTTTACCGTTTAGGTGGTCAATTTCATGTTGCAAACAGACAGCAAGGAGATCACTGGCTTCAATTTCAACCATCTTGCCATCGCGGTTCATCCCTTGAACGATAATATCGCTAGGACGTTTGACCTTGCCATACACTCCTGGCAGAGATAAACAGCCCTCTTCCCAGGTAATCTGGCCGGCAGATTTAATAATTTCAGGGTTAATTAAAGCGATAGGTTGGTCATTGTTTTCAGACACATCCACCACAATAATTCGCTCTTGCACGGCAATTTGTGGTGCCGCTAAACCGATTCCTGGCGCGTCATACATAGTGTAAAACATGTCATCAATCAGTTTGTCTATGTCGTCAGTCATCTCCTTGACAGGAGCGCAGACTTCTCTAAGGCCTTGTTCAGGGTAGAGAACGATATCGAGTTTTTCCATAACGTTGTTTATACTTAATTAGATTCAATTCCTATATTATATCTGACTATGTCAAGTTTTTCTGATTTACCCAGTCTGTTGCCGTTTCATCTGAACTATTTTTCTGCCGAACAAGTGCAGAATGTTCAGCGGTATTTTGGTTCTCTAGAGCAAGGGCTAAGTGCAACTGAATCGGACTGGAAAGCTTCTAATATCGTTAAGCCTAAACAGTTATCAGGTCTATTTGATGCGGATTTAGCCAAGCGAGTTGATCAGGCGCTTGAATGGGGAGAACAATCCGATCAGCACCTTATTGCCTTAGAAAATGAAAATTTTCCCAAATTGCTTAAGCAAATTAGTGATCCTCCAATTTTATTATCAGTCAGAGGCTCGGTGGCGCTGTTGGGTGATCCTCAATTAGCAATTGTCGGCAGTCGCCATGCTTCCAAGTTAGCGATGAATTCGGCACAAGATTTTGCCCACTTCTTATCTGATCAAGGCCTAGGCATTACCAGTGGTCTAGCGTTAGGGATTGATACTGCCGCTCACCAAGGTGGCTTGTTAGGAATTGGAAAAACCGTGGCGGTGGTTGCGACTGGGTTGGATCGTATCTACCCCGCCAGTAATAAAACCTTGGGGCATCAAATTGTTGAACAGGGGGCCATGGTTTCAGAGTTTCCATTAGGCACTAAGCCTTTGGCCTTTAACTTTCCACGCAGGAATCGAATTATTAGTGGTTTAAGTGTGGGGACTCTGGTGGTTGAGGCGGCGTTAAAAAGTGGTTCTTTGATTACGGCAAGAACGGCACTTGAGCAGGGGCGGGAAGTGTTTGCCATGCCTGGTTCAATTAATAACCCGCAAGCTAAGGGCTGTCATCAGTTGATTAAGCAAGGTGCAAAACTGGTGGAGTCGGGTCAAGATATTCTGGAAGAGTTAACAGCGGTCATTGACTTGAGTGCAACGGTATCAGATATAACTCCTCAGCAAGATTGGATGGAGCAGTCTCAACCCACTAAAATAGCTGAAAACCGCCTATTGCAGTATCTAGAATATGAACCGGTTAGTTTAGATGAACTGGTTGTGGTTTCAAAAATTCCAGTGTCCGAAATTTTAAGTCAAATGATGCTGTTGGAGTTGTCTGGAGAGGTGGAAGCGATGTCAGCTGGGCGCTGGAGGAAAATTAAGTAGTCAAATCCGTGGGTGCTGTTTATTCAGGCATTTTAACGGTACAGACGACCGAATTACCTTTTTCTGAATACTGTAAATCATCAAAACTTAAATTTTTGGCCATCATAATGCCTCGACCGTGATTGTCCATAGCTCGATCAATTGAAAAATCAAGATAAGGTCGGCTATCAAAACCATTTCCCATGTCGCTAATGGTGACAGTTAGAAGTCCATCTTTTCGTTCAATGAGTACATCGACTTGTTTGTTTTTATTTTCACTTAAAGAGAGACGCTGCTCAATCTCTTGTTGAAGCTGATCGTTGTGTATTAAACGAGTTTTTTCACTGTACCCAATAGCTAAATTTCCGTGTTCCACCGCATTGATCATCAGTTCAAATAGTCCAATGCCCACCTTTTGTGGGTTAGGGGTCAGGTAAGCCAAGATGTTAGATAAATGTTTCGCTTGCTCAATGGTTTTAAAAGTAAAGTGCGCTGTTTTTAACAGTTGGGCTGCTTGATTTTGACTGTAAGCTTTATTGGTAGCTTGTTGATGATTGGTAAAGCCTTTAACCGCCGCCTCAACAATAGAGAGCAGGTGGCTTTTGGAAAAAGGTTTAAGTAAATAATAAAATGCACCCGCTTGAATACCGCGATTAATGTCTTCGTGGCTGTCGGCAGAGGTTTGCAGGATCACAGGGATCATGGCATAACGAGAGTCGGACTTTAGTTCATTTAGTAAGGTAATGCCATCTTTATGCGGCATGTGGTAATCGAATAGATAAGCACTGAAGTCATTAGCAGGAAGGCTAGAAATAATCTCTTGAGCCTTTACGCCATCGCTTGCGGTGGTGATCTTGTATGGAGTATCTTCAAAATAGGCAGATAACAACGCTAAACTGGTCGGATCGTCATCAACCAGTAATAAGTGGTGTGAATGTGTGCTGCTGTCAGTAGTCATGTTGCCACTGTGACCTATTTAAAATAATGAAAAGTAAGACCCCTTTATTATAAGTAATTTGTTGTAGTTTAGGCAGGGCTTTTCAAGGTTTATTACTTATTAATAGTGAACTTTTAGTAAAAACTTGAAGTTATTTGCAGAATTAGTTTGCAAATTGCTCTAAAGTTTTGCACCCTTTAAAAATAGTAAATGCACACATAAATTTTTTTAGAGCTTGGAATAAATGACAAATTTGGTAATAGTGGAGTCCCCTGCAAAGGCGAAGACCATCGAAAAATATCTGGGTAAAGGGTTTACCGTTCGTTCTAGTTACGGACATATACGAGATATTCAAAAGAAAGGCATGGGGATTGATCTAGAGAACGGATTTATTCCGAGTTATGAGATCTCGCCAGACAAACGTAAAAATGTCACCGAGTTAAGAAAGCTCACCAAAGAGGCTGAAACAGTTTGGCTAGCGACTGATGAGGACCGCGAAGGGGAAGCCATTGCTTGGCACCTAGCGGAAGCCCTAAAGTTAGATATTAATGACACTAAACGTATTGTATTTCATGAAATTACTAAGCCAGCTATTCAGAAAGCCATTGCCGAACCGCGCAAAGTGGACATGGATCTGGTTGAAGCACAACAAGCTCGCCGCATTTTAGATCGAATTGTTGGTTTTGAACTCTCTCCAATTTTGTGGAAAAAAATTCGAACAGGCCTGTCTGCAGGGCGTGTTCAGTCGGTTGCGGTGCGCCTGATTGTAGAGCGTGAGAGAGAGGTTGATGCCTTTGAATCGACTTCAGTTTTTCGAGTTCAAGGAACGCTTAACTTACTGGATGACTCAGGTAAAGAGTTAGGCCTTTTAGAAGTCAAACGCACTGCTGCATTTGATAGTGAAGAGAAAGCAACAGCCTTTTTGGAAGCAGTATCTAAAGCCAACTTAAGTGTTTTGTCGTTAGAAGAGAAACCAGCTAAACGTTCTCCAAAAGCCCCCTTTACTACGTCGACTTTGCAGCAGGAGGCCTCTTCAAAACTTGGTTTCTCTGTTAAGCAGACCATGATGGTGGCGCAACGTTTATATGAGTCTGGAAAGATCACCTATATGCGTACCGACTCGGTGAATTTATCGGAATTAGCGATTGATCAAGCTAAGGATGTAATTAGTAAAGAGTACGGTTCGGATTACAGTCATTCCAGACGTTATAAAACTAAAAATGCCGATGCTCAAGAGGCTCACGAAGCGATTCGTCCTACGGATTTCGGAATGAAAACCGTTGAAGGTGAGCGTAACGAACAACGTCTTTATCAGCTGATTTGGCGTCGTGCGATGGCATCACAAATGGCGGATGCACAGTTAAAACGAACTACGGTTGATATTGGAATTGACCTGTTGCCTGGTGACAAGTTTACTGCCAAAGGTGAAGTGGTTGTATTTGATGGTTTTTTAAAAGCTTACGATCTTGATGATAAAAATGAAGATGGTTTACTGCCGCCGATGAAAATAGGTCAGGCGTTAAGTGTGGCTGAATTGATTGGTCGTGAAAGCTTTAGTCGTCCGCCAGCACGTTATAACGAAGCCAGTTTGGTTCGTACTTTGGAAGAGATGGGAATTGGACGTCCATCGACCTATGCGCCCACCATTGATACCGTGCAACAGCGTGGTTATGTGGTAAAAGAAGATCGCGAAGGTAAGGAACGTGAATATCGTCAGATTACTTTGAATCCAGAAAAGTTGTTGGCTGAAACCTTGACAGAGATGGCGGGTAGTGAAAAAAATAAACTGTTTCCAACTGATATTGCCGGCATTGTAACCAACTTTTTAGTTAAGCATTTTGGTGATGTATTGGACTATCAGTTTACCGCTAAAGTAGAAGATAAGTTCGATACCATTGCTCAAGGTGATATTCAGTGGCAAGTGATGTTGGACGAGTTTTATAAACAGTTTCACCCGAAAGTGGTGGCCGCAGAAGATGTCTCTCGAGAAGAGGCAGGGCAAGCTCGTTTATTAGGTGAGCACCCCAAAAATGGTAAACCCATGTTTGTTAAAATTGGCCGTTTTGGGCCTTACGTTCAGCTTGGTGACGGTGAAAATGAAGAAAAACCTACCTTTGCAAGCTTAATGCCTGGTCAGAAAATGGATCTACTGACTTTAGAGCAAGCTTTAGAGTTGTTTAAACTGCCGAGAGAAGTGGGTGAAATGCCAGAGTCTTATCATGCCAAAGCGGTAGATGGTTCTGAGTTTGGTGTAGAGAAAGGTCAGGTCATTATTGCTAAGCAGGGACCGTTTGGACCTTATTTGGAGTATGGCGTTAAAAAGTATGCCCCAATTAAAGGCTATGATCCTTTAAGTATTGAACTTGAAGATGCGGTTGCGTTAATTGAAGCGAAGATTCAAGCAGAAGCGGATAAAATCCTTAAAACTTTTCCAGGCACGGACGTCAAAATTTTGAAAGGGCGTTGGGGGCCTTACATTACCGATATTACAACTAAGAAAAACGCTAAAATTGCTAAAGATGAAGAGGCGTTGGAATTAAGTTTGGAAGAGTGTCAGAAGCGTTTAGATGAAGCGCCTGAACCGAAAAAGCGTGGTCGTGCTGCGGCGAAGAAAAAGGCACCCGCTAAAAAAGCGCCAGCTAAGAAGGCAGCAGCGAAAAAGCCAGCAGCTAAGAAAAAAGCGCCAGCTAAAAAATCGGCAGCGAAAAAACCAGCGGCTAAGAAAGCCTCTACTAAAAAAACGACTGCCAAAAAAACACCGGCTAAAAAGTCAGTAACTAAAAAAGAGTAATTGCTTTAAGGTGACGTTTAATTAAGCCTGTTTGTTGTCACTTAGTTAAGTGCAAGCAAACAGGCTTTTTTATTTTTTTTAAACTGACCAGACCTGGTTGGTTTAAAAACACTTTGTTGTCATATAAGCGTGTTTAAGCAACCTGTTGATCTGCTTTTAACTGTTCTGAAAATTCACAATATTGTCCTTTACCGGCGTGTTTTGCATGGTACATGGCAGTATCTGCGGCTTTCATTAATGATTGTCGATCCGCAGCTTGTTCAGGGTAGTGGGCAATACCGATGCTGGAGCCAATCTTTATCTCATGATGATGAATACGGAAGGGTTGGTTCAAGCGTTCAGTGATACGTTGAGCAATGTCAGTCGCGGATAGGTTGCTTAAACTCTGCTCGTAATAGAGTACAAACTCATCCCCTCCTACTCGAGCTAGCAGTGCATTTTCGGGGATTAGTTTTTGGATCTCTTTACCTACTGACCGAAGAAGTAAATCGCCAATGTCATGTCCAAGCGTATCGTTCACTTTCTTAAAATAATCTAAATCTAAAAACATCAGTGTGATATCCCGATTCGGGAGCAGATCATTTTTTAGGTTTTGATAGAGTTTGTTACGATTAGCTAGTCCGGTCACACTGTCAATATTAGCCAAGTCATTGAGTGCTGTTTCAATGCGCTTTAGGTCAGTAATGTCGGAGTGAATAAAGCTGTAATGCAAGCTTTGTGTTGTATCGTGAAAGATCTTTTTTAGGCTGATTCGACTGGCCAATTTTAACTCACCATTTTCATCAAGTAAGTTTAGTTGACCTTTCCAAAAACCTTCTTGATCGAGTGTTTCTAAAATAGCAGTATCAGTCTGAGTTTGTAA
This sequence comes from Pseudomonadota bacterium, assembly GCA_034722175.1. Lineage (GTDB taxonomy): Bacteria > Pseudomonadota > Gammaproteobacteria > Thiomicrospirales > Thiomicrospiraceae > Thiomicrorhabdus. The sequence goes on from JAYENR010000089.1 coordinate 25,048, forward strand.
GCTATTTAGCAAGGTGTTTAGATCCGTTGTGTCTTGATTACCAGTCGCTTTTTCCAAGGTTTGGCAAAGTGCATGGTTACAACGAACCACTTTCATATTTTCATCTGTAATGGCAATGCCTTCTGAAGCATGTTCAATCACGGTCGCATCGACTTCTAGTTCGTCTTCAATCCATTTCTGTTCACTGACATCTAAACGAATTGCACAGATTTTTTCAATTTCTCCATCCGCATCATGAAATACTTGGCCTTTGTCATGCACCCATACATAGTGTCCATCTTCATGTTGTATGCGATGAGTGCATTCAAATAATTTTTGTTCGCCACTTAAGATTTTTAAAAAGCCTTGCTGCACCGCTTGCTGGTCTTTAGGGTGAACACGTTGTTGTAAGTCATGTAAGTTGTTGAGCAGGTCATTTTTCGATAGGCCAATCATTTTTTTCCATTGGGCTGAAAAGTTTGCCTGATTGGTTTTGATATTCCACTCCCAGTAAGCAAATTGTTCATTTTGCATTAAGGCTTGGATCTGTTGATCTTCTTCTTGGTGTTGATGTTTCAGGTCTTTGATAAGTTGTTTGTAATACAAGGCTTGCTGTTTCAGTTCTCGTTGTAGTCTATGGCTTTGCATTGGGCTAATAATGGATAAGCTACTTAATACGCCAAGCAAAATGACCATTGTTAATAAAATTGACTGTTCAGGTAGTTCAAACGGCAGGGTGATATTAATCATGGTCTGGATTGGCGTGAGTAACTGCCACAAAGCAAGCACAAGGCTAAACCATAATAAAAGCAAAATGCTAGGTTTGGTTAAGAGTAAGAATAGAGCTTTCATTTGAATTCATTTTAATTAGTAAAACTGAATCAATTATATATGGCTGGTTTTACTCAGGTGATGGATTAAAAATTGGCTAGTATAAAAAAACTTGGGTTTGTTAAGGGATTGAAAAAAATAGTATGGCAGTGATAGGTTTAATTGCTCAAATTTGCTTTTTAAGTATGGAGTCCTAGATAAAATTATAGAAAATAAAATTAACAAAACAGTAGGCCTGATGGAGTTTAGATAATAAAAAGCAAAAAAACTTTTTTAAGTGGGTAATCCCTTTTCCATCTGTAGCTGGTTTTTAGTAAAATACCTCTTTTATTTTTCGGCATAAATAGTCTGGTTTCGGTTTTACGATTCTATAGATTTAAGAGAGAGCTCCATGAAGCAGCAAATTGCGCATATTTTGACCCACGTTATTCAACAATTAAAAGAGCAAGGAGTCCTGCCTAAGGACGCCGCTCCACGTATTAATATTGAAAATACGCGTGATAAGTCACATGGAGACTTGGCAACGAACTTAGCGATGATGGCCACCAAAATGGCAGGTATGCCGCCACGTGTTTTGGCTGAAAAGATTGTTGAGATCATCGAAGCCATGGAAGATCGTGGTTCATTAGAAAAAGTTGAAATTGCTGGGCCAGGGTTTATTAACTTTTTTATGAAAGATGATGCCAAGTTTGCGATTGTTGAACAGGTCTTTGCTAAAGCTGAAAATTTTGGTCGCTGTAATGTTGGGCAGGGTAAGTCGGTCATGGTGGAGTTTGTCTCTGCTAACCCAACGGGTCCTTTGCATGTAGGGCACGGCCGTGGTGCTGCCTATGGCGCGAGTGTGGCAAGCTTGCTTGAAGAAGCGGGATTTGACGTTGCTCGTGAATACTATGTGAATGATGCTGGCCGCCAAATGGATATTTTGGCAACGTCGGTTTGGTTACGTTATTTGGCGGTATGTGGTGAAGAGTTTACCTTTCCAAGTAACGGCTATAAAGGTGATTACGTTTTTGAAATTAGTGAGCAGTTAAAAGCGGAGTATGGTGAAACTTTACGAAAGCCTGCTTTTGAAGTGTTTTCAGGTGTCTGTGCCGATGAAGGTCAAACCGATGGCAATAAAGAAAAACACATTGATGATTTGATTCTGAAAGCGAAAAATATGCTGGGATCAAAACATTACGATATCGTGTTTGATGCTGCTTTAAATACGATTTTAAGTGATATTAAAGAAGATTTAGCAGGCTTTAATGTCACCTTTGATAACTGGTTCTCTGAACGTTCATTAATGGAGAGTGGCGTGATTGATGCAGCTTTAGAAAAGTTGCAACAAGCCGGTAAGATTTATGAACAGAATGGGGCTTTATGGTTCCGCTCAACGGAATACGGTGATGAAAAAGACCGTGTTGTTGTGCGTGATAATGGCCTAAAAACCTATTTTGCATCAGATATCGCGTATCACTTTAATAAATTAGAGCGTGGCTTTGATGTCTTAATTGATGTTTGGGGATCGGATCACCACGGTTACGTTCCTCGTGTCCGCGCCGCGATGCAGGCGTTAGACACCAATCCTGATGCGTTGGAAGTTTTGCTGGTACAGTTTGCAGTACTCTATCGTGGTGGTGAAAAGCTGGCGATGTCAACGCGTAGTGGACAGTTTGTGACCTTACGTGAACTGCGTGAAGAGGTCGGTGCAGATGCGGCTCGTTTCTTCTATGTTCAGCGTAAATCTGAACAGCACATGGATTTTGATTTGGATTTAGCGAAATCGCAGTCTAATGAAAACCCTGTTTATTATATTCAGTATGCTCATGCTCGTATTTCAGGTGTGATTCAGCAGGCGAAAGATAAAGGCTATACGGTTGATACCCAGGCAGGCTTGGCTGCTTTAAATCAATTAGATTTAGAGCAAGAGAGTGATGTGGCGGTGCTATTGGCGAAATATCCTGAGATGATTGCGCGTGCGGCAGTGGCATATGAACCACATCAAATTGCATACTATCTAAAAGACCTTGCTCAAGGCTTGCACTCTTATTACAACGCTTGTCATTTTATTGTTGAAGAGGACGATATCCGTAATGCACGTTTAACCTTGGTGTTAGCCGTACAGCAGGTCATTAAAAATGGTTTAGCGATCTTAGGTGTCTCAGCACCAGAAAAAATGTAAGTCAATTTTAAACTGAACAGGCCTGTTCAGTTTGTTTGTCGCTTTTCTTTGGTTGCTGCAATGGTTAATCCATTGATAGTCTATGTCTTATTTGTGTTAACTATCTGGCAGCTAGGTTCTTAGTTAACGGTTAAGTTTTTATTGTGTTGTTTTATTAATTAAGGTGCTTAATGTCACGCGACTATCGATACGGACATAATGCGAAAGCGAAAGGTTTTCAGCGTCGTTCACAGCAGAAACCTGCTGATCGTGGCCGTTCAGTAGGAAAAATTTGGCTGATTGGCACCTTGGTTTCAGTCAATTTTTTGGGTGGGTTTTTGATTGTGCAGCATTTTATGAGCAGTCAGAGTGCAAAAGAGACCGTAGCACCGTCTGAAATTTATGCAGAAGTGACGCAGCCAGTTAAAGAAGAAAAAACGGTTATAACGGTACAAGCTTTAGCAGTCTCTCCAGCCGTTGATAATGATAATTCTGACGAGATTGCAGAACAGGTTAAAGCGCCAAAATACAGCTTTTATAAAGGTCTGAAAGAGTCTGAAGTGATTGTGGATGCTGTGCCGATTTCAGTTCAACTGGATTCTGCCTATTATATTTTGGCTGGTACCTTTGGCTCAGAAAAGGTTGCGTTAAATGAGCAGAAGCGTTTGGCGAGGTTGGGGCAGGAAGTGAAAATGGGGCCCATTAAAGGCAAAACACGCACCTATTACCGTTTAAGTGTGGGGCCTTACACAGATCGTCTGATTATGAATGCTAAACGTAATGAATTGAGACGTTTAGGTGTGGATACTTTATTACTTAAATCAAAGACACAGTAAATTAGACAACATCTCTTAATTTATATCCGTTTGTGGTAAATCTAACTCATCAACCACTTTGTTACGACCGGTTTTCTTCGCTTGATAGAGTGCTTTGTCAGCACGTGCAATAAAGCTATCGCTGTCTTCGGTCTCACCGTGATAATGAGCGATACCAAATGAAGCTGTGATGGTGGTTAAGGGTTCATTGGAATTTTTACGTTTCAAGGTTGCAGAGGCGATGTCTATACGAATCTGTTCGGCACGTTGTTTGGCTTTTTCTAAAGTGGTGTTTGCCATTAAAATTGCAAATTCTTCTCCACCATAACGACAGATCGTTTCATTTTCTCCCTGCTTTTTCTTCATAATATTGGCGTAATAACGTAATACACTGTCACCGACTAGATGGCCATAAGTATCGTTGAATTTTTTGAAAAAATCGATGTCACTCAAAATTAAGCATAGGGTGTTAGGTGTATCCGTTTCATCCGTAGCTAAGATTTGTTCCTGTATTGCATTGTTAAAAGCTTTACGGTTGCCGACTTCAGTGAGTTCATCTGTAAGGGCTTCGTTTTGCGCTTCAATGAGCTGATCACGTAAACGGCGCACCTCATCTGAGCTCTCCATCATCTCTTGTTGGAAAGCTTTACTGCTCTCATTCATTGACTGGGCAGTTGAAACCATCGTATGTGAGATACGCTTGATCTCATCGGAGTTGAGATCAGGGTCGGCAAGAGAAACGGCGCATTCATCCAGTTTTTGAGTATGATCTTCCAGTTTGTCGCTCCATGCATTCATCTTTTTAACCATCATGCCCACTAAGCGGCGGAATGCACGGTCAAATTCTGAGGAGTCTTCAGTGTCCTCTAATAAAAACTGTTCATATAAGCGTTTTCCCACACGATCACTGTAACCATAAGGATCGTTAAGGATTGAATCCATCTCTTTTCGAAAAGGAGGGTTATCGCCTTTTAGATAGTTGTACCAAACAAAGTAGTTGAGCGGGGTAGGGTTGATTTCCTGTTCTTGAAACGAGTCGACAACCCGTTCAAAAATGCGATTGGCTTTTTCTGGCGTATCATGGGTGTTTTTAAACATGCCCTAATTCCTACTTAAACTTTGAAGTCTGCTAGATGAGTGAAATTTATTTGATTTATTCTATCACTAAAAATTACAGTAACCCAGATCAAAATAGGGGTATAAATAAGATATTGTTGGCTAGACTAAATATACTGAGTACTTCTGATTAAAACTTATAATTTAGTTACAATTATAAATTCAATATAAGCTTTCTTATGCATAGACAATAAAGGTTAAATAATGATCGATCCAAAACAAATTGAGGATGCCGTTCTTAAGATTTCACAAACCATTCCTAATGGTTTTGGCGAAGTACCAGAAGGGCTTAAGTCTCAAATTAAATCTATTTTAACGGCGAGTTTAGACAAAATGGATATTGTGACTCGTGATGAGTTTGATGTGCAAAAGGCTGTTTTAACAAAAACACGTGCCAAAGTGGATGCATTGGAAAAAAAGGTCGCCGAATTGGAATCGACTAAGTAATGATTTTTTTTGAGTTGGGTAGGGTTTAAGTATGCTAGCGTCTGTTCTAACAAGAGCGAGTGTGGGCTTAAATGCTCCTCTTGTAACGGTTGAAGTTCACGCAAGTAATGGTTTGCCCACTCTGTCGATTGTAGGGCTGCCCGAAGCATCGGTAAGAGAGAGTAAAGAACGCGTTCGCAGTGCTTTGATTAGCAGTGGGTTTCAGTTGCCTCCAAAACGCATTACGGTTAATTTAGCCCCTGCGGATCTGCCAAAGTCAGGCGGCCGCTATGATTTAGCGATCGCCATTGGAATTTTGGTTGCAACTGAACAGCTCAGTATTGAAAACCTAGCGCATTATGAATTCTATGGTGAGTTGGGTTTAACAGGAGAGTTACGTTCTGTTCCTGGTGTGTTATCAGCTTTAGTGAATGCAGAGCAAAGTCATCATACGGCAATTATTCCGACCGTGAACTCTTCAGAAGCACAGGTGTTGTTATCTAATCATCCAACTGAAAGTAGTACAACTGCCGTTTTAGTCGCCCCTAGTTTGTTAGAAGTTTGTGGATTTTTATTAAATAGAGTTCAGCTGGAATCGATTCAAATTGACCAAGCGGAGCCATTTAGTTATGCCAATGATTTAGCTGACATTAGTGGTCAGTTACAAGCCAAACGAGTGTTGGAGCTTTCTGCCTCGGGTGGCCACTCTTTATTAATGGTTGGCCCGCCGGGTTCTGGTAAAAGTATGTTGGCTTCCCGTTTAGTGACTTTATTACCCGAATTAAATCAGACGCAGGCGTTGGAGTTGGCGAGTATTTATTCGGTGGCAGGCAAGGCGGTTGATGTAGCCACAATTAAACAAATCAAATTAGTTAGTCCTCATCATTCAGCATCAACTGCATCGATGGTTGGTGGGGGTTCTGTTCCTAAACCCGGTGCGATCACTTTGGCGCATAATGGGGTGTTGTTTTTGGATGAGCTTCCTGAGTTCACACGACCAGTTTTAGAGGCGTTAAGAGAGCCTTTAGAAACACACCAAGTTGAAGTGACACGAGTACAGCAACAAGTGACCTTTCCTGCTAAGTTTTTACTGGTTTCTGCGATGAACCCGTCTCCATCCGGTTATTTCCCAGACGATCCTTTTGGGCGCTGTAGTGACACGCCTGATCAGATTGCACGATACCAACGAAAAATTTCGGGGCCTTTGCTTGACCGGATTGATTTACATCTAGAAGTACCTCCTGTTGATATTGACTCTTTACAGAAGACGAGAGATCCATTGGCTGAAAATAGCGAAACCGTTAGAGCACGTGTTGTTCAAATTCGTAATCGACAAATGAGTCGTCAAGGGTGTTTAAATTCAGAGCTTAGTCCGTCACAGATTGCGGAACTGATTCAATTGGATGAAATAAGTCAGGCTTTGTTAAAAAATGCAGTTGACAAAATGGGAATTTCTGCAAGAAGTTATCACCGAATTCTTCGTATCGCTAGAACCTTAGCTGATATGGAAAATAGTCCTAGCGTTGAGTCTAGTCACATTGCGGAAGCTTTGGGTTATCGTTCTCTTGATCGTAAGTTTGGAAATCACTAATGGATTATTCAATTTTATTAACCTCTTTAGTGGTTGGATTGTTAGGCGGTATTCATTGTTTGGGCATGTGTGGAGGTGTCGTCGGGGCTTTGACGTTTGGAGTCGACGTTAAGATCCAACGTAGCCGCTTTAGAATGATGCTATTTCAACTAGCCTACAATATTGGGCGAATTGGTAGTTATGTCATAATCGGAGCCGCTTTCGGTTATTTAGGCATGGCTCTGGGTTCGTTGGCAACTTTTTTACCTGCACAACAGTTACTACAAGTGATTGCAGGCCTGTTTATGATCGCATTGGGGCTGTATTTAGCCGGCTGGTGGTATGGCATTGTTGTGATAGAAAAGGCGGGGCAGGGTTTATGGAAACGTGTTCAGCCGTATGCCAATAAGTTAACTCCTATTAAGTATTTACCTCAGGCTTGGTTGTATGGACTGGTTTGGGGTTGGCTGCCTTGTGGATTGGTTTACAGTATGTTGATTATGGCAATGAGTGCAGGAGGGGCTTTAGAAGGTGCAATGGTGATGCTGGCATTTGGTTTAGGAACTTTACCGAATTTATTACTGATGGGAGTGTTTGCATTTTACTTTACCCGTATTGCACGAAAGGAGTGGGTTCGAAAGTTAGCAGGCCTGGGTGTTATAGGAATGGGAGCGTGGCAGCTCTATTTAGCGTGGGCTATTGAAGTTGCCTAGATTTTGTTATTTTTCAAGTATGGTTAATTATATTTGAGAATATTTAGGTAATAAAAAAGCCCTTAATAACCTTTTATTAAGGGCTTTCTTATTAGATTGATTGGGTATGTCTACTTAATCATTCATTACTGCCTGAATAGGATCAAGTTGAATGTTCATGGTTTGTAACAAGGTTCCCATGCCATTCATGATTCTATATTGAGCAATGCGGTACTCATTTTCACTTTCAGCCATAGTACGTTGAGCGTTAATGTATTCATCTTCCGTGTTCAATAAATCTAATAAAGAACGACGACCTAGGCTGAACTGCTGACGATACCCTGTAAGTGTATCTAGAGTCAGTTTCATATGTTCTTCAACGTACTGTTTTTGTTGTCCAACATATTGGTAGGCATTCCAAGCGTAACGGATGTTTTCCAGTGTCTGTCTGCGACTGTTGTTACGAATTTCAGCCGCTTGGTGGAGGGCGCTTGCAGTACGACTTCTTTCTGCTTTATCTTTCCCACCATTATATAGGTTATAACGCATACGAATCATCGCTTGGAAATCTTCGTTTTTGCCTTCAACACCGGCCAGGTTGTCGTCCCAAGTTTTTAAGACTTCTAAGTCAATACGAGGATAGAAGGTTCTTGAAGAGGCATCATACTGAGATTGTGCTTCAGCGATGTCGGCATTAGCTGATCGTAAGGTAGGGTGTTCAATCAATGCGATGTTGATCGCTTCTTCTACCGTTTTAGGAATGTCTAATGCTTGTGTCGGTTCAACTAGTGCACTATCAGGTTGACGCCCTAAAACACGTTGAAAACGGCTTAAGGTGTCTTGATAGTTGTTATTAGCAGCGCTTAAGTTTGATTGTGCTAAAGCAAAACGTGCTTTTGCTTGGTCAACCTCAACCTGATTGCCAATACCTGCATCAAAACGCTGGGTAATTTGGTCTAGAATTTTGGAGTGAGTCTCAACGTTTTCTTCCGCTAAACCTAATAGCTTTTGTTGTGTTAAAAGGTTTAAATAAGCTTCAGTCATGTCTAAAGCAATTTGATTAGCGGTGGCTTCGGTAGCATATGCTGATGCTTCCATTCGGTGCTGTTGACGATCGATTTCGTTTTCTGTACCAAACCCTTCAAATAGATTTTCAGTAATACGGATTGCGGTCTCTTTACGAGTTAAACCATCACCTGTGTTATCAACTTCTTCATAACCAATTCCCGCTGTAATATCAATAGTTGGATACCAGCTGCCTTCCGCACCGGTTAAATCTGCTCGAATGGAATGAAGTTCTTTTAACTGGCTTCTGAATTCTGGATTATGTAATACAGCATCTTCTACCGTTTGGTTGAGTTCAATAGCAGAAGCACTTTGGTAGGCTAAAGCAAGCGGTAGAGCCAGTGCACTCATTTTGAATAAGCGAGCGAGTGAGATGTTCATATCGTGCCCCTAAGCAAGTTATAGATTTTATAATCTTTAATTGGTACGTAATTATTCGTTATTATATTGTTTTTATTGCCAGTTTTGAATTTTTATGGCAAGACTTAAGCGGTCTTTAACTTCAAGTTTTTGAAAGATATTGTGTAGATGTGCTTTAACGGTTCTTTCGGTTACAAATATATTTTCAGCGATTTGTTTATTATTTTGCCCTTCTAGAACAGATTCACAAACCTGAATTTCACGTTCGGTAAGGTCATCTTTCCAACCATTATTTTTTTCTGGTTTGGAATTGATCGCTTGAATCATGGCTTGCATGACGTTTTGGCCTAGCCAGACATTTCCACCATTAACGGTTTCGATTGCTTGTTGGATAACCGCTTTAGCGGCATAGGTATTTAAAAAACCTTTAATGCCTATTTTAAACAAGCGGATTGAGTCATCAACACTCGGCTCGTTGCTAAATACGACCGTATTAAATCCTTTTGACACTAAGCTAGACACTTGATCGTCACTGATATCTGAAGTTTTATGCAGTAATAACAAACTATTGTCATTTATACCTTGTTGTTCAAGTTCGTCTATATTGTAGACAATGATAGGTTTTTCTTGAAGTACGTGTAACCACGTTTCAAGGACGTTTGGATCTTGAACATAACAATATGTTTTCGTCATTCTGAATTAATCTAATTAAGTATCTTAAGAGTTAAAATTGTTGATAACGTTTGGTTCAACTGAATACTGAAACGATTTAATTTTATTATTATTGCTTAGTATGTCACAAAAACTATATATGTAAACTAGGTTTTTCTAAAGTGTTCTATTAACCTAGCTTTTACATGAAAACATTATAGTTCGTTTTTATAGATTATCTTTGATAGATGCCTTGCTTGGATATAGATACTGTTAATGTATTGATAAGTTTTATTGAGTTTTGTGGCGCTGTTATATCAAGCTTGGTCTTTATTATTGAGCTAGGGTAGCCTTTGTAAGGAATTGGATTTTTAGAGTGAAAATGCTAGAAAGGGGATAAGCTGGGTTAACTGGCTCTATAGCCGCTCTTGGTTGGTTAATGTTAAAGGAGGGTGCTGAAAATTGACACCTATAAACAACTACCGGATTGTCGTTACTATAGTTTTTAAAAGATCGGCAGTGCCGACAGTAAAATCAGATTGGCCTAACCAAAGTAATGGTACTCTAAGACTCTCTTAAAGCCAGATCTTTAGCACGAATAATGGGTTTGATGATGTATTCAAGAACGGTGTGTTTACCAACAATAATGTCTACACTTGCGGTCATGCCTGGTAGTAAATACAGCGGATCTTTTTCAGTTCCTAAGAAGTTCTTATCTGTTTTGATTCGAGCAATATAGTAACTGTTGCCCTCTTCGTCGGTAATCGTATCCGCTGAGATACGGGTAACGGTACCGTCAAGACCACCATAAATTGCAAAATCATACGCAGTAAATTTTAATTTGGCTTTTAAACCAGGGTAAATAAAGCCAATATCCGCTGGTAGAATTTTAGTTTCTAGTACCAAGGAATCATCTTCTGGAACAATCTCAACAATATCACTACCTGGCTGCACCACTCCACCAATGGTGTTCACTAATAGTTGTTTGATGGTTCCGTTAACCGGTGACATTACCTCAGTACGCTTGACACGATCCTTTAATGCCGTGCTGGATTGTTCAATCTGGCTGATCTCTGCTAGGGTTTCATTCAACTCTTCATGAGCCTTATTCATGAACTCTTCATGAGCTTGAGTTAATTTACTTTCAGATTCAGCAATAATGGAATGTAATTTAGGGATATTGTTTTGAGTGGTTTTTAATTTAGTTAAGGCATCGTTTTCCTGGCGTTGAATTTTCAATAGGTCAACTTCAGAAGCAATACCTTGGCGCACTAACGGTTTCATCATATTAATTTCTTGGGTCAGAAGTTTATGTGAACATGTTAATTGTGTTTGTTGTGAGTAGGCCTCTTGGAGTTCAAGTTTATGTTGTTGAACTTGTGCCTCTAAAATTGAGGTTTGGGTTTTTAGTTGTTTTTGACGGGCATCATATAAATTTCTTTCACGGTCGTAGAGTGCAGTAATGATGCTAGATTCGTACTCGCCTTTTAGTGTCAGAGGTTTATCAAAGGCTTCTGCGGTTAGGCGTTGAGCTTTAGCTCTTAATTGAGAGGCACGCATTTGGCTTTCACCGTAAGAGCTGGCAAATTGAGTATTGTCTAATTTTAAAAGAATATCCCCTTTTTTAACTTTATCGCCAGACTGAAAGTAGAGTTCTTCAATGATTCCACCTTCTAGGTTTTGGATGACTTGAATTTGTGAAGGTGGCACCACCTTGCCATCACCACGCACGATTTTATCGAGTTCAGCAAAGCTTGCCCAAACGACCAACCAGATGACAACTAATAAGATACTCCAGACAAGCAGTTGAGAGCGTACAGTAGGTTTTTCTAGGCTCGCTTGGCTCAGACTTGACATAAAAACATAGTCTGCTTCAGATACTTTGATGTTATTTTGTTTCTGACTCATTTGACTACTTCACCTTGTGAACTTTACCCGTTTTCAGGGCTTCTAATACCGTTGCTTTTTCGCCATCAGCGATCAGTTTACCTTGATCCATAACCATTAAACGTTCAGTAAGTTGTAATAAGGTCATTTTGTGTGTGACCACCAAACTGGTATTTTTTAAGGTGCCTTTTTTCAAGCGGTCAATCATGATCTGTTCGGTTTTACCATCCATCGCATTGGTTGGTTCGTCAAATAGATAGATAGGGGTGTCTAACAGTAGAGCACGTGCGACACCAATACTTTGGCGTTGTCCACCCGATAAAGATTTACCACCTTCAGAAATTTTAAGACTGTAGCCAGAAGGGTGACGTTTAATAAAATCATCAACACCAGCAAGCTGTGCGGCTTTAAGGATTCTTTCATCTTCAATATAAGGTGCGCGGTAAGCAATATTTTCACGAACATCGCCACTAAACAGGGATACTTCTTGTGGAACATAACTGATATTACGTCTGAGTTCTGCAGGATCTAGCTGGTTAAGATCAATACCATCAATTAGAATAGTACCTTCGGTTGGCTTATAGAAACCTAAAATAAGCTTTTCAACGGTTGATTTACCTGATCCAATCCGGCCTATTATCCCCACCTTTTCTCCTGCTTCTATTTTAAAGCTGATATTGCTTAATGATGGTTTTGTTTCGCCAGGGTAGGTGAAACTCACGTTTACAAACTCAATAGAGCCTTCAAAATTAGGGTGCTGGATAAAACGCTTTTCTTCTGGACGTTCTACCTCTTGTTTCATTAGCTCATTAAGCGTATTTAGTGCGGTTTTGGTCTGTTCATAAGAGCTAGTTAGGTTGGCAAACTGCCCCATTGGACCAATTGCACGCGAACTGATCATCACCGTTGCAATTAGACCCCCCATCGTTAGGTCCCCTTCTTTAATCAAATATACACCGGCTAATACAATGACAACGGTACTGATTTGTTGCATAAAGCCGGTCATTCGGCCGATGGAACTTTGTAGCATTTTAGAACGAATACTGGCTTTAGCAATTTCGCCTACCGCTTGTTCCCATTTCCACTGAGAGTGCGCTTCCACTCCTAGAGCCTTGATGGTTTCAATGGTGGTCAAGGTTTCGATTAGAACAGCATTTTTTTGACTAGAAGCTTCATAGGTCGCTTCAATACTGCGTTTAATCGGCCCTTTTAAGATAAGGCTGTAAATAAGGATGATTAGAATAATCGCCATTGGTACTAAAACAATACTGCCGGCAATGTAGAAGATGACCAGTAAAAAAATGATGACAAAAGGTAGATCAACAATGGAGGCGATGGTGCCGGAGGTAAAGAAGTTACGAATGCTGTCAAATTCACGCAGGTTGTTGGCGAAGGCTCCGATTGAACCACTGCGATTAGCCATGGTTAATCCTAAGGTCTGTTCAAAGAGTTTGGAAGACATTAAGACATCACTTTTCTTCCCCGACACTTCTAAAAAGTAGGATCGTAAAAACTTCAGTAAAATATCAAACATGTAGATAACGGTGACACCGATCGCCAGTACCCATAATGATTCAACCGCATTATTGGGAACAATTCGGTCGTAAACATTCATGACAAACAGTGGGCCAGCCAGAATGAATAGATTGATAACAATAGAGGCGACGAGTACATCACGATAAACTGAGCGCGAAGCCCATAAGGTTCCCCAGAACCAATGGCCCTCTTTAAAGCCAACGAGATTCTCTTTTTTCTCAGCCAGAAACTGTTTTTGGGTTAGATAGATCGCGTAACCTAAATACTCAACTTCCAATGCATCTAATCCAACAACGGTTTTTCCATCTTTGGTGTCAGGGAAGATAACCGTTGCTTGTTGGTTCTGATGATCGATCTTTTCTAAGGTACAGGCCTGGTTGTTTTTTAAAACTAAGATACACGGCAGAATGAGGTTTGGGATTTCGTTGAGGTTTTTTTGCTTAAAGCTGGACATCAAACCTGCACGCTCTGCCGCACGTTTGAAGATATCAGGCGTAACCTGCTCAGATTCAATCGGTAAACCTGCTATTAATGACTCTTTAGAGGTAGGGTGGCGATTAAGTTTGCTATAAATGACTAAACAATCAATCAATGGGCTATTGAGTTCAGATGTCTTGCTAGCAGTGTTTGAGAATGCTTGATTGTCTGTGGACGAATTCGTGTTCGAACTGTCAGCCATTTATTTTTTCCTACTTACGTATAAGGGCGGGTAATTACAAGCACTTTAGCTAACCAGCCCCTAAATTGCAACGTTTGTTCAGCTGTTTTTAGAGGTTATTACAGTCTGCTTATTCTAAGTACTTTTATCGACCGTTTAAAGGTGAAGGTGCGCCATAGAGATATCCTTGGAATAGTTTTACACCTAAATTTTCAAATGCCACTTGCTGGGCTTCATTTTCAACCGCCATAGCAAAAACTTCAATGTCCAAACTTGATGTCATTTCACACAGACTTTCTACATAACTTCTGATCTGTTCATCGTGTTCAATACCTTTACTAAATGCAGCATCGAGTTTAACGTAATCGGGTTTGAGGTCTTGTAGGTAGCGCATGTTTCTAAAGCGGCTACCAAAATGATCGATCCCGATTTTTACTCCTGAATATTTTAGTTCATTCATCAGTTTCCAAGTCGCATCAGGTGTCGTTGAGATTAAGTGTTCTGCAAGCTCAAAAGCGAGTTTATTTTTGTAGCTGATTGTTTGTAAAGCCTGTTTTAACCAGGCCTGCATACTTTCATTTAACAAGATGGATTGGGTTAAGTTAATGGAAATTGGTTGAGCTTCATGAGTGTTATTGAGGTGGTTGAATGCCAGTTTAACCACGAGCTTATCAATTTCAGCTGTTTTACCAATTTGTTCGACCGCTGGCATAAAGTAACCAGCCGAATGGATGTGGCCGTTTTCATCTTTAAGGCGAATTAACACCTCTTTATCATGCACCTTTCCATCAACCGAAAAAGCACTCTGTTGATAGAGTAAGAAACGATTTGTTTGCAGTGCTTCATCAATGCGCTCATTCCAAAGCTTAATCTGAGGGGAGGCCTGTTCAGAACTTTGACAGAAAAAGACTCGGTTGGTGCCAAGTTGGTTGGCTTGCTCAATACCATAATCAAGAGAGGCTAATAAGGCCCCACGACTATCTCCTGCTTTAAATTCTTTAAAAGAAATTGCCAAATTGGTTGGTGCGGAAGTGGCTTTGTGGATAGCGAGTAAATCAGGTGTGCTGGCAGCAATAAGTTTTAAGTGAGATTCAAAGTGGTTTTTAGATACGGATGGGATGATCACAACCAGTTCGGTACCATTGAGTCGTGCCAACAAGGCTTGCGGTGAGCCCAGGTTTTTCTGCATCAACTCGGCAATGTCTTTCATCAAGTGATCACCAATCATATAACCATATTGATCATTCAGCTCTTTTAGGCCTTGGATTCGTATTAAACCAATCAAGCCGGGAGAGGCATCTAAGTTTGGATCAAGTAAGCTGTCGACTGACATTTCAAAATGTCGACGATTACTTAGGCCGGTTACACTGTCTTGAAAAGCCATTTTTTGTAACTTTTCAGCCGCTTTGGCTTCACGCTCAAACACGGTTTTTAATTTGTTCACCATGACATTCATCGCACCGACAACCTGCTTAAACTCTGTGGTGCTCGGTAGGTTTTTTTGGATGATATAACGTTTGTTTACAATCGCTTTAGCTTGTGTTTCCAGTTGTTGTAGTGGTTTTAGCATAATGCGCAAAGCAATGGCGACTAAAACAATGGCTAGAAAAGCAGAAATGGCAAACCAAGTTGCCAGCTGAATCAGTTCTTGCCAGAGTTTGATGTAGGCGTAACCGGCATGGCTGGTGACACTTAAGGTTCCAAGAGGCATCCAGCCAGCTTGCACAACAGAGTCTGCAGTTGGAGTTTGCAGGTTAATCAGTTCAATAAACCAAGCTGGGACAGCCTCCATTTTATTTGAAGTTTCTCGCTGGTAAAGTGGTTTGTCGTCTATGTCATTCAGGGTGATGTTGGCGTAGTAACCACGGTCAAAAACTGCATTGATCATAGTTTCCATGGTGGCAATATCTTCTGGATCTGCATTACTGCTTAAAGAGAGGCCAAGGGAGGTAGCGGTATCTTGAGCATGAGAACTTAACTGATCTTGTAGAAAGTTTTTAGTGTTTGATAGGTTTAACGCAAAGGTACCTGCCAATAAAATTAGCAACATGGATGCGATAAAAATCATCATTTTCTTTTTCAAACTCATCGCGTTCTCCCTATATGAGTCGTGTTTGCGGTTGGCATGTTCATATTAGTTTACGTCCATTTTTTGTAATAACGAATTCCATTTTTTCAGCTTTTTCGTACCACCTGATACAGCTTTACCTTTGCCACGCTCTTTCGCCAACCACAGACCGTCACCATTAAAGCTGTAGATAGGAACTAAATCTTTTCGTTTATTGGCCTTGAGAATACGTTTATTGATGTTGTCGAGAACCAGAGGGATAGAGCGGGGTTTTTTGAAGTAGGTCAAAACCATGTGTGCTTGGTTTATGCGAGTGGCTTTAACATAGGTGAGATAGAGTTTTTTCTCTGGTACACCCAGTGCTTTTAAGGTGAAATATTTTGCAATGGTGAAGTCTTCACAGTCACCGGCATCGGTACCCAAAAATTCAATAGGGGTCGCCCAATAATCACTTTTTCCCCAATGTTTTTTATCAGAGGCCCATAGCACATGATTAAAGAAGTCGTTAACCTTTTCGAGTTTGATACGTTCAGACTTGTTGATATTATCATCAACGAGTTGTTGCCAAGCTTCAAAGCGTTTACCTGCGATAGGGCCGTACTTTTTAGTTGCCTTGGCAATTTGTTCAGGAGTGATAACAACGGTTTGCTTTTGAGCGTCTGCAATAACCAACCCCACTAAAAACAGTGAAGTCAATAAAATAAGAAAGGTCTGCCATCTTGTCAGATGCATAGCTAAATATTACACATTGTTCTAAGAAAAACAGACTAAAGAGTAGCCTGTTTTATTTGGTAAATTAGTCTAACGAAGTCGTTGCATTATCTGGTAATGCATCTTTAGGAATCACTTTAACTTCCACGCGACGGTTTTGATGGCGGTTTTCTTCAGTGTCATTTTCAGCAACAGGCTGACTTTCACCTTTACCATCTAACCAAATAGTTGATTCATCAAAGTTTGCCGTTTCAGTCATGTAATTTTTAACGGTGTTTGCACGTTGCCATGATAGGTTGAGGTTATAGGCTTCACTACCCATATTATCAGTATGACCTGTCACCAAGATAACTTCATTTGCTTTTAATGCTGGTAATGTTCCTAAACTTGTTTGAAGTTTTGTTAATTCGGCAGAATTTAGTTCTGAACTGTCGAAGTCAAACAGAGCGCTGTCTAAAACAACAATTGGGCAACCGTCTTTATCTACTTTAAAGATAGAAAGTGTTCCTGGGCACTTATCCAGACGATCCACGACGCCATCTTTATCTTCGTCTAACTCACAACCACGGTCATTAACTTTTGCACCAGCTGGTGTATTCGGACAGTCATCGTTACGGTCATAGACACCATCGCCATCCGAATCTAGCTCACAACCGAATGTGTTTACAGGTGCACCAAACTTTGTGTTTGGGCAGTGATCGAGTTTATCGGCAACACCATCTTGATCAAGATCGATATATTCATTATTAACCGCTTCAGGATCATCCACATACAGTGTTTGAATGGCATGTGGTTTTTCTTGCTCTTCTGCAAACGCCAGTGAAGAAGTTGCGATAGAACCAAACCCTAAAGAGAGGGTTAAAATGGCTAGAGCGGGTTTTGCTAAAGTTTGAGTCTTCATTTGGCTGTTCCTGTTTTAATCACTAAGAGCTTAATTTATGGCTGGTTTTGTGAAATATACGTAATTTGATAACAATACTATAAATCTTGTTTTTCTTCAAAATTTAAATCTATTTTGCACACCTTTGACACTATATTAGTCGTGATTATTAAAGTGCGGTTTTAATTGCTTCAATCAGTTGTTCATCCGTTAAGGTAACAGGATTACCCAGCATACTGCCACTACGACAATTTTGAATGACTGGGGTGATGGATTCTATTGATAGTCCAAATTCAGCTAAACCTTGAGGAGTATAATTTTCAGCGTAAGCCTTTAAGGTTTTCAATAGGCTTGGTATCGCTTGGTCTGTTGATAGTCCCGGATTCAAGAGTTGGCCAATCTGCTGGTATTTAGCGATGATAGTTGGATTGTTCCCCTCTTGCAGTAAGCTTTCAATATTGGCACGTGTGATCGGTTCAAGTAGTTTTGCACAAACAATGCCGTGCGGTGCTTCAAAAAAGGCGCCGATTGGCCCTGCCAAACCATGCACCGCACCGAGTCCGGCATTGGCTAAGGTGGTGCCGGATAAAGAGGCGGCCAGCATTAAGTTGCTATAACCTTGTTGTTGTCTATCGGCATCATTACTGTTGATGTCTTCAAAGGCTCCTTTAAACAGAGTCATGCCTTGCCAGGCCAAGGCGTCGGTAATCGGGTTTGGTTTTAAGGTAGTGTATGACTCAAGCAGTTGAGTAAAGGCATCCATTCCTGTGCTATAAAGCACATCAGTTGGGCAAGATTTAAGCAGTTCAGGATCTAACCAGGCCTCCTTGGCCAGCAGCTGGTTATCTCGGAACGATTTTTTAAACTCTCCAATTCGAGACAGTACAGCATTCTTTGTGGTTTCACTGCCAGTTCCAGCCGTGGTCGGTACGGCAATAAATGGGCATGTTTTAACATCAAACGGTTTGCCTAACCCAACACCTTCTAGATAATCCATGACCGATGTTTGGCTAGGAATTAATCCTGCAATGGCTTTAGCAGCATCCAAGACACTGCCACCACCGATGCCGACGACCACCTGAGTATCCGACTTGCACTGTTCAACAATAGTGTCAACTAAATCGGGGGAAGGCTCGCCAGAAACCGTGAAATGATCAACAAAACGATTCGTCTCTAATAAACTGTTGCGAACTTCAAAACCAAACTGACCAGGCCTGGCTAGAAAGTTTCCGGTAATCAAGACGATGCGTCCCTGATACTGTTGTTGTAAATGTCCGATGAGTTGCTGACGAATGCCCCATCCAAAATGAATGTGCGGCATCGGGGCAAATTGAAAGGCGGCAATTGACATAGCAGGTTCTCGATTGGTTATTTTTTCAAAAAAGATTTGATATTGGCAAGATGGGCGTTGCCGGTTTCCATTTTTTCTTCTTGCGTCACGACTACGCCTGGCTTACCTTCCCATTTTAAACTCTCTTCAGGTAATTCTTCCAAGAAACGACTTGGATCGCAGGACATATCTTCACCATATTTACGGCGTTTATTGGCGTAGGTCATGGTTAGAGTGTGCTGGGCACGGGTAATGCCTACATAAGCGAGACGACGTTCTTCTTCAAGACCTGGTGACTCCAAGTTTTGTTTGTGAGGTAATAGTTCCTCTTCCATGCCGATTAAGAAGACGTGTGGGAACTCGAGTCCTTTTGACGCATGTAGGGTCATGAGACTGACCATATCATGCTCTTGATCGGATTCATTACGTTCCATCATATCCATTAATGTCATATGGGCAACGATTTTATCGAGTCGTTTATCTTCCCCATCTTCTTCAATGGCTTTGTTGATAATACGTTCAATCCACAAGGTTAATTCACGCACATTATTAATGCGTTTTTCAGCGGTTTTGACACTGCTGGCGGTTTCGTGAATCCAGTTATCGTACTCCAAGGTTTCAATCAGCTGACGAACAAATGAGATAACGCTTTCACCTTCTGCACTGTCGGCCTCTTTAATCCATTCAAGTAGTTGGTGGCCAAAAAACTGTACCCGTTTCAACGCTTTTTCAGAAAGCACTGAGCTTAAACCAAATTCTTGAGTTGCATCAAACAAACTAATGCCGCGCCCCGTTGCATAGGTCGCTAATTTTTCTAAGGTCGAGGCGCCAATCTCTCGACGAGGCGTGTTTACAATTCTTAAAAAGGCCGCATCATCATCAGGGTTAACGATGAGTTTAAGGTAGCTCATCACATCTTTAATTTCAGCGTGGTCAAAAAAGGATTTACCGCCCGAGATCACATAAGGAATATTCTGTTCTCGTAGAGCTCGTTCAATCAGGCGTGCTTGGTGGTTGCCTCGATATAAAATGGCATAATCCCGGTGTTTAGAGCGGTGCTTAAATTTGTGCACAATGATCTCTGAGACCACACGTTCGGCTTCTTGGTTTTCATTCGCGCAGGCAATAACTCTTAATGGGTCACCTAAGCCCATTTCGCTCCATAGTTTCTTTTCAAATACGTGTGGATTATTGGCGATTAAGAGGTTGGCTGACTGTAAAATTCGGTTACTGGAACGGTAGTTTTGTTCGAGTTTAATCAGCTTTAAAGCGGGAAAATCCTCTTTTAATAAGGCAAGGTTTTCTGGCTGTGCCCCACGCCAAGCATAGATGGATTGGTCATCATCCCCTACCACGGTAAAGCGGGCCTGGATGCCAACTAACTGCTTCACTAAATTATACTGAGTGGCGTTGGTATCTTGATACTCATCCACTAATAGATAACGGACTCTGTTTTGCCACTTTTCTAACACATCCGGATTTTCGGAAAACAGTTTTACCGGCATACCGATCAGATCATCAAAATCAAAGGCGTTGTAAGCGTGCAATTGTTTCTGATAGGCTTGGTATAACAATGCTCTGGCTTGCTGTTGCGCGTCTTCGGCTTGCTCTAAAGCCGCTTGTGGTGAGATTTGATCATTTTTCCAGTTGGAGATATCCCACTGCACACCCTCCAAAACTTCAGGGTCTAAAGACTGCTTGTGCATTAATTCTTTTAAGATCTGTCCACTGTCGGTGGCATCCATAATCGAAAAGTTGGGTTTGTAACCTAATGCTTGGTACTCTTGACGCAGAATGTTCAGACCGAGGTTGTGAAAGGTCGAAACATTCAGTCCTTTCGTATTCTCGTCTTTTAGCAGCTTCATGACACGCTCTTTCATCTCTTTAGCCGCTTTGTTGGTAAAGGTTACGGCGAAGATGTTGTGGGCTTTTACGTCACACTGGCGAATTAAAAAGGCGATTTTTTCAGTAATCACACGCGTTTTACCCGAGCCAGCACCGGCCAAAACCAGTGCGGGGGTATCAATGTGCTTTACAGCTTCATATTGTCGGTCGTTTAGGTCATGCATTTTGGTCAGTTGGTCAGGTCGGTTTTTTGCTGTAATTTAATCTAATAGATCGAGGAAAAGGTACAATATGATAATTCAAATTGAACAGAATTACTTTGGGAAATATCGTGGCAACAATTGAAGAATTAAAGCAAGACCTACATATTCAAGCAAACTTAGCGGGTAAAGACCTGAAGTTTGCGACCACGTGGGGAATTTTCAGTCCTCGTGAAATCGATTCAGGAACTGACCTGTTTCTAAAACATCTTGAAATCAAAGAAGATGAAGTGGCCTTAGATATCGGCTGCGGTTACGGCCCGATTGGTCTGGCGATTGCCGCTAATGCACCACAAGGTCAAGTTCATATGGTGGATAAAGATTTTGTGGCGGTGGATTACTCAAATAAAAACGCTAAGTTGAATAGTTTGGATAATGCCCAGGCGTATCTATCAAATGGTTTAAGTAATGTACCTAAAGAGATTCAATTCACCACGGTGGTCTCTAATATTCCGGCTAAGGTCGGTAAAGAGATGTTGAGTATACTGTTACACGATGTCCATCGCCAACTCGCCCCTGGTGGTCAGTTTGTGGTGGTGACCATTAATGGATTGCGTCAGTATATGAAGCGTAACTTTAACGACGTGTTTGGAAATTACGAAAAAGTGAAACAGGGTAAGGATTACACCATTTCACGTTGTATTAAACAGTAATTATATTTTAATTAAGGGCTTACATAGAAACTAAGCTTGTACTCATAAATAGGCTTGTCTACAATGCCTATTAATTAAAGTTTATTAATTTTTTTTGGGGAAACTATTTTGAAAAGTTCTTGGATTGCATTGTTTGCGGTATTTTTTGGTTTGTTTTCAGTTGTTCAAGTCGCTGAAGCAAAACGTTTTGGTGGTGGCAGTAGTTTTGGTTATTCAAAAACGACACCGACTAAATCATACAATACGGCACCTAAAGCGGCGCCAGCTTCAAAGCCTGCTGCACCTGCGGCAACCGGTGCTGCAGCTGGAACCGCTGCCAAATCGGGCGCTTCAAAATGGCTTGGACCTTTGGCAGGTTTAGCCGTGGGTGGACTATTAGCGGCAATGATCTTTGGTGATGGCTTTGAAGGTCTGCAAATCATGGATATTCTGATTTTTGCTTTGATTGCGTTTTTGTTGTTTAAGTTGTTTGTGGCTAGAAAACGTTCTCAGCAACCGCAAGAAGCGTACTCTCAGCAGTCTTATGAAGCACAACAGCCTCAGTATGAGCCTGCTCAAGAAACCGTTCAACAGCGTCAAACACAGCCTGAACAACCTGCTTATGATTCAAATGCAGGTGGTTCAATTTTTGGTTCTGCTTTAGGTGAAAGTGTCTCTGAAGATGCAGTGAAAGTAGATGATGTACCTGAATGGTTTAATGCAGAGCAGTTTGTAGAAGGAGCAAAAGGACATTTTGTCTCTTTACAGAAAGCTTGGGATGCCGTTGATGTGAGTGAGATTGAATCTTATTGTACACCTGAGTTGTTTGCTGAGATAAAGCAAGAGATGCAAGGCATGCAAGTGGGTGACAATGTCACGGTTGTGGATACACTGGATGCAGAAATTGCGGATATGGCGATTGATGGTGACTATTTTGTGGTGAGTATTCGATTCAGTGGATTTATTCAAGAGTCTGCTGAAGAGTCGGCACACGCATTCAGAGAAATTTGGCACATTCGCCGCGATACATCTGATCAGGGTAACTGGTTAGTAGCGGGGATTCAGCAGCTGAATTAGATTTATAAGGTCTATGATCAAGGTAGGTCTTTTAATAAAGGGGTGGTAAATATGATTCGTCAATTCGTTTTATGGGGAGGCTTAGCTTTGAGTTCGGCTTTTCTAATTGCAGGGTGTTCAAAAGCACCTGTGGAACTAAAGTCGGCACAAATTGTTGCGAGCTTAGATAAAGGTTCGGGCAATTTTGACCGCGTTTTGATGATCTGTTTTGATCAGCCTTTAGCTTCTGATTATTACCATAAGGTAACGATTATGACCAAAGAGGCCGTTAAGATTCAAGGTGAAGGAACCTTAAGACCTTTAGCTTCTGATCCAGATAATAAATGCCAGTTACGCAATGTTTATACTTATATCAATAAAGATTCACCAGTTGGTGCACGTGAGTTGATTAAAGATTACGTGATTCCAGGTAATATTAGTCAGATCTTAGTGCAAATCTACGAAGATAAGCCTGAAGGTAAAGAACGCCCAATTAGTGAACGAGTTTTTAAGAATTTATAACAGGTTTATAAAGGATTTAAACGCTCAAATTTACAGTTTAAAAAACTGAACAGGTCTGGTATAGCAATCACACGCTATATCAGGCTTTTTCATTTGGATAAAAAATATGACTTTAGAGTTTCCCAGTCCTTTAATGGACTCATTGACCTATGCTAATGGCGAATCATCCTGTCAGGGTGTATATAAACAGTCTGCCGAAGATTTTGTGGTCGAAGAGCAGATCGCTTATGGCTTAAGTGGTGAAGGTGAGCATCTGTGGTGTTGGGTTGAAAAGAGGGGAGAAAATACCGATTGGGTCTCACATCAGCTGGCTAAATGGGCGAATGTGCCAACCAGTCGAATTGGTGTTGCCGGCCAGAAAGACCGTCACGCGGTGACTCGTCAATGGTTTAGTATTCAGCTGCCAGGCAGGGAGGATCCAAACCCTAAGGACTTGGAACTGGATACCGTCAAAATAGTAAAGATGGTACGCCATCAAAGAAAACTGCAAACAGGTGGTTTGAAGGGCAATCATTTTCAATTGGTGATTCGAGATATAAACGGCCAATGTGACGATATTGAACAGCGATTAGAAGCGATTCGTTCTCAAGGTGTGCCGAACTACTTTGGTGAGCAGCGTTTTGGAAAATACGGCAATAATTTGCCGAAGGCCACCGCTTTTTTTAAAGGCGAGTTAACCCGAGTTAAACGCAATCAAAAGAGTATGTATATCTCAGCAGCGCGTTCGTGGATGTTTAATCTGATTTTGTCAGAACGTATTAAGCAGAATTCTTGGAATCATTTTGTAACAGGTGACGTGGTGCAGTTGGAAGGTTCTAGTCGCTGGTTTGAGGATGATAACTCAACTGACTTGGCAGAACGTGTTGAGCAAGCCGATTTGCATCCAACGGGGGCAATGCTTGGGCGTGGAGAGCTACCATCAAAGGGCTTGGTGTTAGAGTTGGAAAGACAAGTTATAGAGCCTTATGCTGAATGGATAACAGGTTTGGATGAATTGGGCTTAAAGCAAGATCGACGTGCATTAAGAGTGATGCCAGAAAATGTGACCTGGGAGTGGCTTGATAAAGGTTCAGAAAATAAAAGTTTAAAAGTCTGTTTTGCTTTGCCTTCCGGGAGTTACGCGACGATGGTGTTGCGAGAGTTAATGAACGTTAGAGATGCTCAAACGATGGTAAAGAGTGATGGTTGATGACGGTTGAGAGTTAGGAGTTTTTAATTATCTTCTAAATGAAAAAGGCGGTTCAGTTAAACTGAACCGCCTTTTTTGTATCAGTAGGAGTGGGTTTAGTTAGAACTCCGCCCATTCATCATCACTGCCTTGTGGCTGCGATGGCGGTGGAGTTTGTAACCCCGTTGCTGGTGCTGTATTGGCTGGTTTGGCAACTGGCGTTGCCGTTTTTACCTGGCCTGTTGGCTTTGAAGCAGCCGATTTAATAGGGGCACTTTGGGGTTTAGAAGCCGTAGGCAGTTCCGCTGTCTTTTCTAATTGAGCGTGTTGTGCCAACATAGCTCCACCATTGTTAATGTCTTTCTCAAGACCACTAATCAGGCTGATTATGTTGTTACTCATCTGTTCAAGTTTGGCCATTTCTAGGTTGGCAGATTCAATATCACCAATGTCTTTTAACGATAAGATTTTGCCAATAAAACTATGCAACTCACTGTGGCTTTTCTCTAAGGTTTGGTAGCTCGGTAACGCTTGATACTGTTTACCTGCACCATAAATCCACTGGCCTAATGCACATTTAGTCCCATCGTCAGCCGTATTGCGGTCAAATTTAATGTCGACTTCATTGATATAGGCACGCACTTTAACTCGCCACTGGCGGTGGGCACGTCGTGCGGTTGCAAAGTCAAAGTTACCGGTTTGTAGAGAGGTTTCCATACCTAGGGATTGAGCATCAACTTTGAATTGATTAACGTTACTGGTCATCATTTCAGCCATCACGCCAAGCTCTTCAGCGGTGGCCGCAGTTTCCTCAACCATAGCCGCATTTTGCTGGACAGCGGAATCAATTTTGGTGATGGATTGGTTCACTAAGTCCACACCTTCGCTCTGCTCTTTACTAGAGGTTGCGATGTTTTCAATGATTTTGTTTACATTGCTGATGGATTCAACAATCTCGTTTAGGGCGTCACCAGAACCACGCACATGGCGTGTTCCTTCCGATACTTTTTTAACCGTATCTTCAATTAGAACTCGGATATCCTTCGCGGCCTCAGACGACTTACCAGCAAGGTTTCGCACCTCACCAGCAACCACTGCAAAGCCTCGTCCGTGTTCTCCCGCTCTTGCGGCTTCAACCGCGGCATTTAAGGCTAATAAGTTGGTCTGGAAAGCGATGCTATCAATTAAGCCGATAATGTCGTTGATCTGTTGGCTAGATTCATTGATCTGTTGCATCGATTCAATGGCGCTGTGCATGACCTTGACACCACTTTTGGCTTGGTCTGCGGTCGTGTGTGTGACGTCTGCGGCTTCTTGAGCGTTGTCGGCATTTTGACGAACGGCTGCGGTCATCTGTTCCATACTAGAAGCCGTTTGCTCTAGAGAAGCGGCTTGGTTTTGAGTACGGTCATTTAAATCCAAACTACCTTGTTTGATCTGGCCTGCGCCTTCACCAACATTGGTGGTGGCAGACTTGGTCTGCATCATCATTGAGGCTAAGTTGTCTACGGCCACATTCATGCTGTCTTGCATAACGGCAAAGCGACCTAAGTAGTCACCTTCAATGTGATTGGTCAAATTACCATTCGATAGGGATACCGCAACTTCAACGGCCGAATTAATTGGTCTTTCCACCGTTTCTAGCAGTTCATTGAAAGAAAGACTTAACTCTTTAGCGACACCATCCACTTTACTTAGGTCAATGCGACGATCCAGCAAGCCTTCCTGTGCCGATTTAACGGCAGAACCAATTTGTTCAAGCAGTTGAACGTCAGCCGATTTATCGCGCCACTCAACTAAGGTGGATGTTTTAATTCCAGCACGGTTGTAAACAGGGATGACATACAGTTCTAGGTGATAGCCTGCTACTTCAATGTGGGCGCTGGTTGGCTCTTTAATGCTGTCAAGCATGGCTCGGTTATGTGCGGGGTTCTTATGAAAAATGTCAATATTCGCCCCGAGGATGGCATCGGCATTTAAGTCAGGCAGCTCCGTTTTTAATTGACTCTCACGTTCATGCATAAACTCCGACATGGCGTTGTTCATATAGACGATGTTGAGATTGGCATCCGCAATCATCACGTTAGAACTGACTTGGTCAATGGCCGTTTGCAAACGATTGGCGTTATCGAGCTGGTAGGCACTTTCCTCTTGGCGCTCAATAGCTCCTAGAGAGGCACTTTGAAGGGCGTTTTTAAGTTTGCCATTAAAACTTGTTTGGTCGTATTCATCCAGCTGGATAGGTTGGCCGGAAGCGAGTTGGCGGATGTAGCCACGGACCTGACGATCCTCTTTAAGCTTAGTTAGTCCATACAGTATCGGTGGGATAAGTCCAAAAATGGCGACCAGTGCAATTTCAACGGGATTGTGCCCGTCTAAAGAGGCATAAATTAAGTAAGGAAGCAGGTAGAGTAAACCTATGAGCATCACCAGCTGGTATTGAGGGTTCAACCTTGGGAAAAAGTTAAACCTGTTCCAGTCGACACCGGTAATGACACGTCCACGACTAATTTTAGCTCGGCCTTCTGCAATGTCTTGATAGGCCTGTGCGGTTGCGCGCTTTTCCTCTTCGGTCACAGAAGAGCGGACCGACATATAACCCGTTATTTTGCCATTGCTATAGGTTGGAGTCGCATTGGCTCTAACCCAGTAGAATCCGCCATCTGCACGACGGTTTTTTACCACTTGGCTCCAAGGTTTTCCTGATTTAAGAGAAACCCACATATCGGCAAAAACTGCCTCAGGCACAGAAGGGTGGCGAACTAAGTTATGAGGTTTGCCGATTAATTCGTTTCTTGAGAATCCACTGGCCGCTTCAAAGGCATCATTACACTCAAGAATGGTTCCATTTAGGTCTGTTTTTGAAACGAGAGTAATGCTTTTAGGAATAATGTATTCATTATCGGTGATTTGCTGATTATTTCTCATAAATTGTTCACTCCACTGATTTATTTTTTTATGGTAGTCATTCTAAGGCAAAAGTTGTCGCCTATATTGGCTTGCTGTAACCAATGTTTTTTATTGCCCATAAAAAATACTTATTAACTGGGCTTTTTTATGGGTCTAGATAAGTGAATAGTACCAAGCAATATGCTTGCCATGTAAATATTTATTTTCAAAAAGAGCCTGAGATTTACTACGAGGAGGACGACTGTGGTATTTTAAGAGTTTCTGTTTGTCATCCATATTAATAGGTAGAATTCTTTGATTCGGTTTAAAAAATTAGTCGATTTTGCTAACAAACCTTTCTCTTTGAGTGCTGTTTTAGGCTTGCTGGTTACGGTGTTGGCTATTTTTTCAGGTAATCAATACTTAAAGCAGGCGCACTTTGAAAGGGTGGTGGAAGCCGCTGAAGTGACAACAAAAGGGGTGAATCGACTTATTACTGAGAAGTTTGAGCAGAATAAGATAATTTCACGCGCTATTGTGAATCACCATCAAGACCGTATTTTGGAGTTAGCATCTGGTGCAGGCTATCCCTATGATTTAAATCAAATATCCAATGAAATTGAAACTTTGTTTAGTGATATTAGACAGTTCGCAATTCTGGACTCATTTGGTCAGGCTAAGGTAGGAAGTGAAGGGTATTTTTTAGGTGCTAGTTGTCGTAATCATATCAATCGTGCATTGTTGGACACACAGGAAAACTTAGATGAAGAGCTGCATCAGTGTAGTCACGGTTCACACTATGATGTCATTGTGAAATTAGAACGTGGCGATCAACAAGCTGGATTTTATGTTAGCTTTTATCTGAATTATATACAAAACATGTTGTCGCAGTTTGCCAGTAATGAACTAAAACTGATGTTGGTAGACGGTGCGGATTTTTCAAAGGTGATGTTAACGCCAACTGCAGTGGCCGATGATGCACCGCTAGAGATTTTAGACAAAGAGATCACCGCACAAGTTTTAGCAAATGACCCTGTGGCAAGTGGCGATTGGCATGTCATTGCCTTGCCGACTAAAGACCTATTTACAGCACACGCCAATAAAATAGATTTTGCTTCCTGGTTAATTTTTACTGCGGTATTTGTACTATATTTGGTCTTTTTATACTATCTGAGAATTGCGAATGCTGCGCGTTTTAGAGCCGAACAAAAGGCCTCATACAGTGCTTTGTTTAACGCGGGGCCAACGGTTTTAATTGAAAAGCCAATTGATGGTAGTGCTCCTTTAGATTATGTTTCACCAAATGTAAAGCAGCTGCTTGGTTTTTCTAGTGAGGAGATGTTAAGTAAAAATAGTTTTTATGAACTAGTGTATTCGGAAGACCTGCCTAGATTGAAAATGGCGATAGATTTAGCACTTAAAAAGAAGCTTGACTCAATTGAAACTGAATTTCGTATTATGCGTGATGACCATCGTTATATTTGGGTGTATGGGTTAATCCATTTAAATATTGATAGCAAAGATCAAAGTCGAAAAATTCAGGGTTATCTCACCTCCATTAATGAGCAAAAATTGGCAGAACAGCAAGCGACCTCTTTAATCGACAGTGCACCGGATGCCATTGTGATTACGGATGATCAGGGTCAAATTTTGCAAGTTAACCATATGGTGGTTGAGTTGTTTGGCTATTCGGTTGAACGTTTATTAGGTCAGTCGGTTAATAAATTGCTGCCTATGTTTAAAAGTGAGTTGGAGTTGCTAGATGGACTGCGTAACTCTGAGCAAGTAGAGAGTGAAGGGGTGACTGAGGCAGGCAATGTTCTGACTTTGGCTCTAAGTTTAAGTCGCCAAAAAACGGATAAAGGTAGAGTCATTACCATTGTGGCTCGTGATGTTTCTTTACAGAAAAAAGCCCAAGAACAGATGCGTTTAGCCAAGGAGAATGCTGAGAGATTGGCCGAATCTCGAACCCGTTTTATGGCTATGATCAGTCATGAAATCCGTACACCTATGAATGGGGTTCTGGGGATGGCTGACCTGTTGTCAAATACCAGTATGAATAGTCAGCAACGTAACTATGTCGAGGTGATTCAGCAAAGTGGTGGTTCGTTGATTTCAATCCTAAATGATGTGTTGGATTTTTCTAAGCTTGATGAAGGTAAAATTCAATTGCACCCTGAGCCATTTGATCTACGAGCAGTGATTGATAGTTGTTTTAATTTACTGACACCACAAGCCAAATTAAACGGTGTTATTCTAAAAAAACAATATAACCAAACTGAATTGCTGAGACTGGATGGTGATGCGGTTCGTTTAAGGCAAATTGTTCTAAATTTTTTAGGTAATGCCATTAAGTTTAGCCCTAATGGAGAAGTTAGTTTAGAGCTGTTCTTTAAGGCCGATAGGGGCGGTA
This sequence comes from Pseudomonadota bacterium, assembly GCA_034722175.1. Classification (GTDB taxonomy): domain Bacteria; phylum Pseudomonadota; class Gammaproteobacteria; order Thiomicrospirales; family Thiomicrospiraceae; genus Thiomicrorhabdus. Next base: position 54,551 of record JAYENR010000089.1, read on the forward strand.
AAACTCAGCTTGAACTGAGGTTTAAAGACAACGGTGTGGGAATTTCGAAAGAGGGACAAAAACAACTATTTCAACCTTACACACAGGCTGACAGTTCATTGTCTAGAGATTTTGGTGGAACCGGTTTAGGTTTGTCAATCTCTAAGCAGTTAATTGATCTGATGGGAGGGACTGTTTCAGTACGCTCTGAACTAGGTGAGGGGAGTTGTTTTAAGGTAAAGCTACCATTCACTAAGGTAGGGCAGGCGGTTTTTGAAAATGGACACGTAGATGTGTCCACAACAGATAAAAAAGTAGTGCCACAGCATACATATCCTGATGTTCCGCTTAAAGTCTTATTGGTTGAAGATGATATCGTCAATCAACAGATTGCTAAAACTTATCTAATGAATCTTGGGCTGGAAGTGGATACGGTTAACAATGGTTTTGAAGCGATTGAGTTTTGGCGTATGCATCATGATTCCATCGATATGGTGTTAATGGATTATCAGATGCCCATTATGGATGGCTTTGAAGCGAGTCGGATTATTCGTCAAGAGGAGCTGGTGATGAATAAGCCTATTCCGACTGTGATTATAGCGTTTACGGCTGATGCGTATATTCAAGACCAGCCACAAGAGTTAATGAATGATTTTATGGTCAAACCTCTGCATACCGATGAGTTTAATGCCAAAGTTATTCCTTGGATTGAACAGATCAAGGCTCAGAAGCAGGGTTTATAAGGTCGTAGAGTAAGAAAAAGGTTTGCCAACAGCTTAGAAATTTTCAACAGGCCTAGTTAAATGAAGCTGACCAGGCCTGTTGAGAATGTTTTTGATTATTTTGTGTACAGATCTTCAGGATTGATAAGCGGGTTGCTAGTGATCTCGGCTAGGTTGTCATGCACTGCCGTATAAAAACAGCTACGACGACCAGAATGGCACGCAGGCCCGGTTTGATCAACTTGCAATAAAATCGTGTCACCATCACAGTCAAACGCCAGTGATTTTAAGACTTGAATTTGTCCTGACTCTTCGCCTTTACGCCAATAATTTTGACGTGAACGCGACCAGTAACAAACACGTCCGGTTTCCAAGGTTTCAGCCAGTGACTTACTGTTCATCCATGCCATCATTAACACCTCTTTGGTGTCATATTGTTGAGCAATGGCTGGAATTAATCCATCTTGATCAAATTTAACTTGGTCTTTCAGCTGTTGCCAATCAAAGGTGTCACCCTGTTTGGCTTTTTCTAGTTGTTTAAAGGTTGGGATTTCGCACATAGCATTACCCTCGTTTTGCATTGGCAAAGGCTGCCGCAAACGGGTTGTTGGTGATCTCTTCTTTGGCTGCTTTAGGCTTTTTAATTTTGATCTGAGATTTACGACCTTTTTCTAACATCGCTTTAAACAGTTCGGCCGTGGCAACCGCATCTGCTAAAGCGTCATGCGCATCACCAGGGAATGGCTGACCCAAAATACGTTCGTATGAAACCGTCAATTTCGGTGTTTTATAGAACCAGTACATACGTTCACTGTGCCAGCGTAGAGCCCCGATTAAATCTTTACTTAGCTCTGCTGCGTCTAACCATTTTGCATAATCGAGTTCAAACGGTAACAGTTTCTTTTCTGCACTTTTTTCTAAGTATGCAAAGTCACTTTCAGTGCTGTACGCCAATACGATGTCGGCCTCTTTTAGCAGTTGGTGGATGCTGTCCCAAACATCCACCAGAGCAGGCTGGCCTTGAACCATCTCGGTGTCGATATTGTGTTTTTCGTTTTCTGGAATTTCATAGCCTGGGTTGATTAACTGGTTAAACAGCTCGTTACCTTCTAGGTCACAAGCAGAGAATTGGATAATGTCTGCTTCCGGATTCGATGAAATGTCCGTTGCCTCAATGTCTAAACAGACAACATTTTTGCTCTTTAACTCAAGGTCATGCTCTTTTAATTTGAATAAGGCATCGTTACGGCGTTCTTGAATCAGTGGAACCACCTCCGACGAGGTAAACTCTTTGATTAACCCTTCTAGTTTATTGGTTAAGCGGCCAATTGATTTGCTTAAAGCTTTACGTACCGCTTCATCTTCACTGCATTTTTCAATAAATGTGTGGAGGTTCATCACCTCTTCATTAATCACTAGGCTTTTGAGTGTTTTCTCAACGATCTTTTTGATGCTGAAATCATAGTCTTCTAGAGGCGGAATCATGATGTCCGCTTTGAGTAATGCTTTTTCACCTTTGGCTGGTGAGGCCATGATTTCCACGCCTCTAATGTTCAAACCATCGGACGCTGCAACGGCGACTAAATACTCTTTTAAAGGTTGGTTACGTTTATCAATCAGGATTAGCTGTGCATTACTCATAAGGCTATGTGTTTTTTATTTATGTAAGAGAGCGTTATTTTAACAGCAACCTGTTGTAATCGGTTGTGATTGCAACAGGAATTACAGTTTTTAGCTGAAATGATTCAAGACGAGACAAAACTTTTAGGTCAACGACTTACTGTAAGCTCTAAACCATTGAAGCCATTTTTTGAATACTATCAGAGTAGGCGAGTACTAATTCCGCATGATGGGTTTCAGCCACCTCCAAGTCTTTATCATTATCGATAAAAAACGGCTCGGCAATTAAGCAAGGAGCATGGGTGGCTTTCAGTAGGTAGCCACCGCGGTCCTCAACACTTTTGGCTTTAATGCCACGGTCTTTTAAACCCAATGCACCGACTAATGATTTGTTTAAGGTTTTAGCCAGTTTTTTGCCTTTTTTAGAGCGGTGATAGAACAGGACTTCGGTGCCTGAGGCTTTTTTATTAAATGCATTGCAATGCAGGCTAATAATAAAGTCAGGATCCAGTTCGTTTAGGTCTGTCGGCAAGGTGTCGTAGGTTCTACGGTAGACCTTTTGGATACGCAGCTCTTCTTGGTCTTTAAGGGCGTATTCAATGTCCATTGCCAACTGTTCGTTATAGTCAAATTCTGACAAGTTTTGAGTTTTATTAACCGCACCCGGTGACGTTTTTTTATGTCCGATGACAAGCGCACACGTTTTCATGGCTTCTTCCTCTTGATTAAAAAATAACTTATCGTTAACTAAATAATAATTTAATGGTACTAGATAAGCAATGGTACTAAAATAAAACTATGGATAGGTCAGTTGTTAATGGATTGAGATGATCTGTCTGTATTTATTAAGTCTAATAAAATAGAGAGAGGAATGATCATGAGTGGAACAAGTGAAGCAGTCACCCAAGCTGCAAGATTGGATCAAATTGGGTTTCCAGAGTTTACAACCAAGTTAATTACCGATGTGTTTGATGCGTTGGTTTCCAGTAATCTTCGTCAAACAGAGGCGTATATTCAGTTGTTGCAAGAGACAGGTAAATCATTAAGTGCATTCATTAATGACACAAAAGATGACATTAGTGGGGACATGATTTTAGATTTTTTAGCCACGACACTGCCTGCACCAGCTGAGGATGAAGACAAGGTTACAGTGGTTGAGAATAACAATGGTAAAGTCTCTCTGGATGCGGATCAAGCAGGAAAATTAAATACCGCTTTAGTGTTGCCTGACTCGGCTGGTGTGGCAAGTAATAATGCCGTTGCCGTTGAGGGTGCGAATAATAGTTATGAGGCTATTTTGGATGCCGTAGCGATACGTATTGCATCAAATAAATATGACCTGTTAAAAGAGATGGTCAAACAGGGGATTTTACGTTTGGTGATTGAGAACGGTGAAATTGAAACTCGATTGACTTTTTCAACTTACGGCTCCTCATTTAGTAAAGAGACACAAACAAAATACAACCGTAAAAACTTTACCGCGAAAGCGAGAGCCAAAACGGGGTTATTTACCTCTTTATGGGTAAAAGCAGCGGCTTCAACTAAATATTCAAGTGTGTCTGTTTCTACAACAAATAAAGTCGATCAAGACCGTTCTGGTTCAAGGGTCAATATTTATGGTGGTGTGAGAATCAACTTTAAAACTGATTATCTTCCGTTGAATCAATAAGGGGGTCGTGCTATGTCAAGCTCAGCTCTTAATGAGCTGGGTTTTGCCGAATTTGTGGCGAAACTCATCTCAGACACCTTTAGTGCTATTTTATCTTCACAAGCCGAACAAAAAGACAAGCTAGCCGAGTTAGATCGATTAATGGCTTTATCAGAAACTGAGTTTGTTGATTTGTGTTTAACGGATGAGAGTCTGTTGTTACAGATTGATGAGCAGTTGCAAGCATTGTTTCCAGCCGATAATGAAATGGGTCATTTAATTGTTGTCGGTGCCGACTATCAACCAGAAACAGCGAGGAAACCTGAAAAACCAGCAATTTATGAACTCACGGGTATTCAACTCTCTAAAGACAATCAAGAATTTGAAAGGTCGAAATTGACTCAAGCAGGGGTAGATCGCATTTATCAAACCCTAATCCACCCGATTGCGATGCAACAACGAGATAGTTTGGCAGCGATTATGGCTGATGGAATTCCTAAATTGGTGGTGGACAGCGGTAAAATAAATGCCAAATTAACTTTTCAAACCGCCATTCTAGAAGAGGAAGATATGGCGAACGGTGAGGCTGCACATTCTGAGAGTACCGTAGATAGCAGCTCATTGGAAAGAGGAGTGGTAAGCACTGCCAGTCATCTGTCCATCTCAGCGCTGCAACCAAGCAATCGTTTTGTGGGGGTGATTGATACTAAAAAATTGCTGAATACCCGTTTAAGTGTGGTGCCAGCCAGTAATAAAGCCCCACAAGATGCACAAACCTCCGCTAATATTTACAGTGAAGTTGAAATTCACTTTAAAACGATTTTGTAGTCATGTCACAGGCATTCGATCTACAAAGTTTGTTATGGTTGATTCATACTGAGATTGCCACGGCGGTAAACACGGTTAAATCTGAACAAGCTCCGCTAGAGATGAAGCAGGTTCGGGTACGAATGGGTCAGAACAGTGATGAGATGACCGATGAGGTTGATGCGGTGACGCTTCCTACAGAGCGTTATCCTGCAGCTGCACAAGGTTGGTTGGTTGATGTTTTGTATGATGCCAGCCAGAATCAGGCGCGGACAACGAAGGCTGTAGGCATTGAAAGTGGCACGATTCCGAATGGTTGGCAAGGAGTGTCAGAAAAAACACCTGTTGTTTATCTTGAGGGTGTGGGTTTAAAAAGAGAGCGAGATTTACAGCAGTTGGAGGTATTTACCCTCGGCGATTTGTTGGCTGTGGATGTTTCTAAGTTGGGTGCTGCAGATCAAGCACGTTATCGACGCTTGCAGACTTTGGCTTGTATGGGCTTGCAACTTCCACCCATGGCGCTCACCCAGCAACTCAGTAGCTATACGGTATTAGAATTCATTGAGCAACCAGGCCTGTTGGAAAATACTGAGTTGTCTAGTGAAGCAAAATCAGCGTTTTATCAGTGGTTACTGCAATTAGAGATCTGTTTTGATGACCGGTGGTTACGTAAAACACCGTTACAACAGTTGATTGATTACGATTAATCTTTCAGCTTGAGTTAGTCAGCGGTGTCATTTATTTAAGCACCAAGAGGTTATGCTGTTTGGTGACTTAGACCTATTTTAAGTTTGACCAGGCCTGGTGGGTTTCAAAAAAGCTTTTCGAATTTACCTCTATGGCTTTTGCTTAAGGTTTGAGCAGATTGATAATGGACGTTAAGGTGTTGCTCAGTAGCAAAGGGGTGTTTTGAAAGGCCTCTATCTCAGACATCGGGGTGTTCATAATGCTAAACAAGGCTTTAAATTCAGGCAGCTCTTGCGGTGAGCACTGTAAACTTCCGCACACACCAATGGTTGGGGTTTGGTGTTCTAGTCCAAGTTCGGCAATGCGCATCGGCAATTTGCCAAATCGTGTTTGGGTATCTATCTTCCCTTCACCGGTAATAATCAGATCAATTGGATTTTTTGTCAGTATGCTTTCTAGTTTTAAGGTCTGGTTAAGTACATCAAAGCCAGGTGTTACTGAGGCATTTAGCAAACCAATAAAACCACCAGCCATACCACCTGCTGCCCCAGACCCTTCAACGTTTTCGATTGCATTACCGGTTTTGGCTTCAATTAAGCTTGCCCAATTAGTGAGTCCAGCCTCTAAAATGTCGTAGTTATGCTCGTTAACACCTTTTTGCGGGCCAAAGATGGCGGTTGCGCCATTTTCTCCCAGTAATGGGTTGGTTACGTCACAAGCCAATTGCCACTCAATCTCTAACAGGTGTTCTGGAATCTTACCAATGCTTGCGAGTTTGCTGAGAGCCTGACCGCCTAAGCCTACTTCATTGCCATCAGAATCAAGGGATGGAATGCCTAACGCCTGTAATGCGCCCATACCACCATCATTGGTTGCGGATCCTCCTAAACCTAAAACGATTTTGGTTGCTCCAAGATCAAGAGCGGCTTGAATCAATTGGCCGGTACCATAGCTGTGAGTTTGCATGGGGTTGCGTTCGTCGGGTCGAATTTGCGGCAGGCCTGATGCTTGCGCCATTTCGATAATCGCTGTTTGGCTTTCTTCTTGCCAAGCAAACGCCGCTTTGGTTTTACGACCAAGTGCATTAGAGCACCAAAGCGTCTGCTTTTCAGCCGCATCGGCATACACAAAACTGTCCACAAAACCTTCGCCACCATCGGACATAGGGTAGGCAAACACCTCTGATTCGGGCAGAGCTTGTTTGATGACCTGTTTTGCAATATCGCAAAACTGAATGGCACTTAAAGAACCTTTAAAACTGTCTGGTGCTAACAGCACACGGAATGGTTGTGGCATAAAAATCCTATTGATGGATGTCTAATAAAACAGGAAATATTCGCGACGTTGCGATAGAGCTGGTTAAGAGTGTTTGGTATAAATAACACTGTTAGATTATCAAAATAGTAATAAAAATAACAGGGAGTTGCTTTTAAAAAATGTGGTTTGGAACTGAGTAGGCCTGTTCAGAATAAAGTGATTTTTATTTAACGCTCTATTCCAAACCCTGGCGATATTACTTGATTAGGCTTTCCACTTAATTGAGCAACCCATGGATGGGATTTGTTCAAGAGGGCCTTGTCCAGTTTGAGCAACTTGTTTCATCGCTTCCAGTAAGTCTCGGTGCACACCTTCAGGTGAAGTCTGTTTACGAGATTCATCTAATCGTCCACGGTATTGCAGTTTTAAGTCCGCATTGTAGCCAAAGAAATCGGGTGTGCAGACTGCGCCATACTTTTTAGCCACTGCTTGAGACTCGTCTAAAACGTAAGGGAATGGGAAATTCCATTTTTTTGATATCGCTTGCATGTTTTCAAACGAGTCTTCCGCATATTCATTTGGATCATTAGACATAATGGCAATAGTGTTAATGCCAAATTCATCTCGTAAAATGCGTGTGTCATCCACCAAGCGTTGGTGAATAGCCTTGACGTAAGGGCAGTGGTTACAGATAAACATCACTAACAGACCATTCTTGCCTTTGGCTTTTTCTAAGTTCCAATTTTGACCATCGACACCCGGTAGATCAAAATCAATGGCAGGTTGGTTAAAATCGCAAACAGGGGTGGTTAAACTCACCATATTAATTTCCTTGCTATAAATGGAGGTTCAATAAGTTTATCAAAGTATCGCTTCAATTCTAAAGTGGTAATTAATGCGGTTTCTTGTTGGATGCAGGAGTATGCAGCTGATAGGAGCTTGAACGATAAAAAAAACCCTGCATTGAAGTGACCCCCAAATGTTGGACACCAACCTTGGGGGTTTTTTCATGTCCAAATACAATCGAGAATTTAAACTGGCGATTGCCAAGCAATACCTCTGTCATGAATCC
>JAYENR010000090.1:0-2706 GCA_034722175.1 Pseudomonadota bacterium
ATGCGAACCAAGTGTTAATGCACGAGATGGCACATAAATTAGATATGTTGGATGGCAGTATCAACGGGCATCCACCACTTCATGCATACATGAATGAGAAAGTCTGGTTTGAGGCGTTTGAAGCCGCTTATGAACATTTAAATAAACAGCTTGAGCTTGGAAAGAAAACGGCCATTAACCCTTATGCCGCAACCAATGCAGCTGAGTTTTTTGCGGTTATGACTGAGTACTTTTTTGAAGCCCCTCAAGTATTAAATAGAAACTATCCAAAGGTCTACCAACAATTGGTGCTTTTCTATCAGCAAGATCCGCTTTCGTAGATCGCACCTGAGTGGGCAAGGGGTAATAAGCAATTAGATTTACAATTAACCAGGCCTGGTGAATCGTTATATTTTGTTGATTTATAATTATTAATATAACTGATATAGGTATAGATATAAATTATGTAGAATTGTTTCAGGTAGTTTAGATCTTCTAGGTTAGTTAGACAGTTTGTCTTAATCGTCTTTGCTACTGTTAGTTAAACATTAAGGAATTATCTATGTCGACTCTATCTCCAAAAACGATTGAAATTGTTAAAGCGACGGCTGGCCCTCTAAAAGAAAATGGCGAAACCATCACCACTAGAATGTATGAAATTCTATTTTCTAAATACCCTGAAACCAAAGAACTATTTTCCGCGGCAGACCACCAGCCGTCTAAATTAGCGAATGCTGTGATTGCCTACGCTCAAAATATTGAACATCTAGAAAAGTTAGGTGGCGCTTTAGAACAAATTGCCGCGAAACACGTTGAAACCTTGGTTAAACCAGAACACTATCCATTAGTGGGTGAATCTTTATTAGCGGCAATCAAAGAAGTATTAGGTGATGCCGCAACCGATGACGTGATTAATGCATGGTCTGAAGCGTATTTCTTCTTGGGTGATATCTTAATTCATCGTGAAGAGGAGATGTACGCTGAACAGGCGTAAGGTAATATAGCGTTATGATTCTCTACCTCAAAAATATTGAATAAGGACGTTCAATAGTGGGGGTGGGGTATTCAATCCAAGAGTCAAAATAGGTTATTCAAAACTCACCAGTCCTGTTGAGTTTGAATTTGGATCTGAAATTTAGTTTATAAATCTCCCACACTATCCTCACATACCCGCTTATTTTCTAATAAATCCATGCTAATTCCGCACAACAATCTGCACACTGTTGATATGCCCGTGTATCATAGTTCGCTAATACTAATTTAAATCTATTTGATAAAAGTTGACGCAGATAATCACTCTATGAAAACCCCAAAACGAATATTGCCTTTAGTGGAAGACGGTCTGGTCGATGAAGTGATTCGTCGTCTGATGAGCGGTAAAGAAGCCGATGTGTTTATGGTGCGTTGTGGCTCCGAGATTCGTTGTGCCAAGGTGTATAAAGAAGCCAGCAAGCGAAGTTTTAAAAAAGCGGTGGAGTATCAAGAAGGGCGCAAGGTTCGCAATAGCCGCCGTGGTAGAGCCATGCAGAAAGGCTCTAAATTTGGTCGTCAGCAGCAAGAGGAAGTTTGGCAAAATGCCGAGGTGGATGCTCTGTACAAATTGGCTGCCGCAGGAGTACGTGTTCCAGAACCTTATGGCTGTTTTGATGGTGTGCTGTTGATGGAGTTAATTACCGATGAAAATGGCGATGTGGCTCCCCGTTTAAATGATGTGGGGATGTCAGCGGAACAGGCACGTGAAGATCACGCTGAGATGATGCACAACATTATGTTGATGTTGTCGGTGGGACTGATTCACGGTGATCTATCGGAATTTAATGTCTTGGTGGATGAGTATGGTCCGGTGGTGATTGATCTGCCGCAAGCGGTCGATGCAGCGGCCAATAACAATGCCAAACGCATGTTGACACGTGATGTCGATAACATTACCCACTATTACGCTCAATATGCACCAGAGTTAAAACAGACTCAGTATGCGAAAGAGATATGGGCACTGTTTGAAGCGGGTGAATTAAGTGCGGATATTGAATTAACCGGGAAGTTTGATGAAGTTGAACAGGAAGCCGATGTCGATTCGGTCATGGAAGAGATTAAAGCGGCCTTAGAAGCCGAGCAACTTCGACAAGAACGATTGCGGGAAGCAGACAAGCAAGATTAATCTCAAATACAGAATAATGAAAGAGAGTAACACCTTAGTATGGCAAAAAAGTTTTATGTAGTTTGGCAGGGGCGTGAGCCCGGAATTTATACCGATTGGAACAGCTGTAAAAAGCAGGTGGATAAATTTCCAGGTGCAAAATACAAATCGTTTCCCACTCAAGCTGAAGCGCAACAGGCTTTTAATGGCTCAACTTCAACGGGTACAAAATCAACTGCCGCGAAGTCAAAGACTGTTAAAAAGCGTGCACCCACGAATGGTATTAAAACCTATACTGCTGCAGAAATAGCCAATATGCCAATGGACGTTAAAATTTTTACCGACGGCGGTTGCGATCCGAACCCTGGTCAAGCGGGTTCAGGTATGGCAATTTATCGAAACGAACAGATTGCCGAACTTTGGTATGGTTTATATAACCCGATGGGCACCAACAATACGGCTGAGTTAAATGCCTTACATCAAGCATTAATGATGGCGGAAACCGAAAGCACTCAAGGTAAGTCAGTGGCTATTTTTTGTGACTCTAAATATTCGATTCAATGTGTCACGCAATGGGCCGTGGGTTGGGA
>JAYENR010000091.1:0-2698 GCA_034722175.1 Pseudomonadota bacterium
CAACGATCACTGCCGAGTTTATGTAGGGGGGCGGTTTCTGGTGAAGCTCCAGTATAACGACTGATAAGGTGTAGTGAGGTAACAGGCACATAGAGTTTGGCCTCGCCTGCATATTCAATCATTAGGAACTCATGCGGCTCGCCTTGAATGTCTAGTGACTGTAATCCTTGGTAGCGACCAACACCATGATCAATATGCACAATGGGGCTACCAATATCCAGCTCAATTAAATTGCTAATCGCCGCCTCAAAATCATTATGTTTACGTTTTCGACGACGTTTCTGAACAACGGTTTGTCCAAAGATCTGCGCTTCACAAATGACACTGATCTCTGGTGTATGAATCGACATTTCCAGCGGGCTAACGACAATGCTATAAGGCGACTTGGATTCAATCGCTTGTTGCCAGGTTTCAACAGTCTCTGGGCGTTGTTTGTGTTTGCCTAGTAAACTTAAAAGCGTCTCTCGACGGCCGGTACTTTCTGCACTGTAAATAATGCGACCCTTGTTTTGGTCACAAAAGGCATTCAGTTTGGCTAAGGGGTAATCACTGCTGTTTTGAATACTAAGATCCGGTAGCGTCAAAGTGTTGAACAGGCTGGTGGACTTATCCGTCGGGATCTCTTGCAGGGTAATACGGTGTAGAGACTTTAATTCGGTTAAGAATTCGGTCTTATTCAGAATCAAAGCTTCGGGTTTAAGAATCGGGAAATCTGGATTATGTTGACCAATCTCATAGCGTTCATCGTATTCATTAAGGACGATATCGATACTCTGTTCTAAATCACCGATTTCAAAAAAGGCGCTGGCGTCTGGCAAATAATCAAAAAATGAGGTCAAACCATCATGGAATAGAGGCAGGTAGTATTCTAAACCGCCTACGCTATTGGCTTGACTGACCTCTTTATAGAGTTGGGTTTGACTGCTGTCATCACCAAATTCGTGTTTGAACTTTTGACGGAATAGGTCAATGCCTTCTTGGGTAAAGTTGTACTCTTTAGCTGGCAGCAGTTGAATATTGTCAATTTTGTCGATAGAACGTTGCGTTTCAGGATCAAAGCTACGAATGGTCTCCACTTCGTTATCAAATAGGTCTAAACGATAAGGGCGCTTGCTTCCCATTGGAAATAGATCAATGATTGAACCTCTAATCGCAAATTCACCGTGTTCCATGACTTGACTGACACGTTGATAACCACCTGATTCCAGTTTTTGAGCAAAGGTTTCAATCTCTAGGGTTTCACCTGTGGACAGTAAAAAGGTAAATTTCTGAATGTAGTCAAATGGCACTACGCGCTGTACTAAGGTCGCAACAGGTAGAACTAAAATACCTTGTTGGATTGCTGGTAGCTGATAGAGCGTTTTTAAGCGTTCTGAAATAATGTCTTGGTGTGGTGAGAATTGGTCGTAAGGTAGAGTCTCCCACTCTGGGAAAGAGAGTAAACTCTGTTCTGGGTGGAAGAACTGTAATTCGTCAATGATTCGGCTCGCCGTTTGACTGTCTGGCGTCATAATGACTAACAGGCCTGCTGAGTTTTTACTTTGATTAGCAATGGCTAGAGATTGCTCAGCAGAGTTTAACCCACCCCAATAAGAACGATTGCCTTTTAGTGGGATGGCTTTATTGGCGAATAGGGATATTTTTGAGTTTGACGATTTCATTAAATTTAAGATCATTCTTTTTACTATCACGAAACACAATATTTTAAACTAGCGCACTATTTGATGGGAACGAATCGCAGCACATTGTGGTTTATTTTCAATTTTTTCTCTCTGATTATCCTTAAACAGGGTTTCATCAGAATATAAGGAACGTTATGTACGGACATTGGGCATTCAATTGGGTTCAGATAATGGCACACAATAAGGGAACTCTGTTTACCTTTTTAACCGTACTGAGTGTGCCGATTATTTCTGGAATCTCGATATTGGAACAAGCTATTTCACCTGTTTCTTGGGCTTTATTGTTCGGTAGTATCGGTTTAATGAGCCTGGCGATGGCGAAATTGTTGGATTCTGTTAAAGCAGCAATACTCCAATTAGGTTTGAGTGTGTATATTTTGGCGATGACGTTAGGTTTGTTAGGTTGGCTAGGGTATACCTTAGACGAAAGTAGCGTATTGGGCTTGGTGATCTTAATGACGGTTATGACCAGTAACTTAGTACATATTTTAAGTACCTTGTTAAGAGAGATGGCTAGAGGGTTGTTTCAATACGATGCAGTGGCAGAAGCTTTGAAGTTTAATAGTTCGCCGATTTTTCTTGCGAACTTAACGTCACTGTTAGGGTTTGCCTTTGCAGCGTGGTACGAACCAGAGTTAATTACCATGGCTTGGGTTGTGGGCTTAGGGGTGGTGATCAGTTACTTAAGCACTTTAAGTTGGTTACCGTTGATCTTATTGAGTTGGTTGCTGGAGTTTAGAGTAGGAAACTCTTCAGATCGTTATGGTTATGTCTTTGTCGTGGAGTGGATGAGAAACTCACCAGGCCTGTTGAGAATGTTTTTGGCAATGTTTTTTATTGGTTTTATTGCTTTATTATGGTTTGCACACGGTGTACTGCCGTTGATTCAACAGATGTTGGGAATGATGTTATTTATAGGTGTGCTATTTATTTTGTTTTGGAGAAGTCTGTCATTGGCGCTGACCAACTCGTTGGCTAACCTTTTGGCTTTGAGTTTGACTGTAGCTGGATTCTCA
>JAYENR010000092.1:0-2698 GCA_034722175.1 Pseudomonadota bacterium
CACATCAGAATTTAAAGGGGATTTCATCGCCGCTTCAATTCCCGCTAAAGGCCCACAGAACCCTTCTCTCTCATCCGTGACGACATCGATATTCTGGTCTAATGTTTGATAGTCTTGAAAATTACGATTGGCACTAATGACCACGTTGAACTTTTTAGAATCATTTTGCTCAATCTGTTGTTGCAACTGTTGCAATACAATTTGTATAAAAGGCTGTTCATGATAAAGGCACCAGCCCTTATCTTGACCGCCCATTCTGCTGCCTTGCCCTCCTGATAGAATGACAATGCCAATCATATCGGTCATGTCAATAAGCCCAAAACTCAACCAAACACGCTTTAGGATACGTTTTATCTGGATGAATTCGGATATATCCGCTGGCTTCAACGAGTTTAGATAACTGACTCGATGATCCATTTTCAATCGGCTGTAATCCCATTGCCACTCGCTTAACCTGCAACCATTGGGTTTTATTGCCATGAACCGCGTAACCGTCCAATAAAGGCAAAATCAACGGTCTGTTCTGCCAACTAACCAGGCCTGCTGACTTTTGAATCAACGATTTGGCAAACAGTTGAAAACTCATAAAGGCCGCTAACGGATTCCCCGGCAGTGCCACTAACGTCGAATGGCTAAGCTGTGCCATCGAAAAAGGTTTGGCCGGCTTCATGTTTAACTTCCAGCTCCAAAACTTTTTTAATGAGGTTAATACCGTTTTAACGTGGTCTTTTTGCCCCACAGATGCACCACCAATGGTAATCAACAGATCCGCCTGTTGATCCCACTTCAGCATGGTTTCTTTAATCTTCTCAGCCTTATCAGGCAAGGTCTCTACTGCCAATAGTTCTGCTGGAAGTTGTTTAATTAAGTCACCAATTAACCAAGAGTTTGCATCATAAATTTGCCCCGGATTTAATGGTTCTCCCGGTGAAGCTAACTCATCACCCGACACCAATACCACCACTTTTACTTTTTTATAAACGCTCGCTTGCGACAGTCCTACCGAAGCTAATAAAGCAATGTCCTGCGAACGGATCAAGTGACCCTTTTCTAATAAAGATTCCCCTTTTTTCACATCCGAACCGATCATTTTAATATGCTGACCTGACTTAACCGCCTCATCTCCATCAGGGTTACGTAATAAAGGTTCCGTATCACCTTGTTGTACAAACGCATTCTCTTGAGGAATCACACAATCCACACCTTCGGGTATCATCGCGCCCGTCATAATCCGTACCGATTTACGACTTGAAATACCCTCCGTTGGTCGGCCTGCAAATACCGTTTTCACCACGGGTAACCACTCTTTGATTGCTTTGGTCGAAAACCCATATCCGTCCATCGCACTGATGGAATGTGATGGTAAATTTAGTGGTGAGATTACCTCTTCGGCTAGCACCCTGTCAGACAATTGGGTTAAAGAAAGGATTTCCGTTTCTGTGATCACTTTGGCTTTCGACACGACAAAATCAAATACCTCATCGTAATCGTGAAGCAATTCACTATTCACTGTTAGCATACCGACTTCCTTTGTTGCCAAAATTGAGTTGCCTGTTTAATAGCAATCGATTGTTCAACCAAGTTCATTACCATCAAGGCGACAGCCGTCGTGGCGATGACCGCTTTCTCACCATACACATCTACTTTATTACCATGCCATAAATCAATTAAATCCTGATTTTGCCAAGTTTTAGGTCGCGTTTGACGCTCGGTAATCGCTTTAAAACTGACATCTTTTAACTCGGTTGCGTGCTCATTCGTATAGTTTGAAAAGAACAGATGGGTTAAGGCATCGGGGCGGATTTCAGGTTCACCGCCCTCACCTTTAAACACCAAATTACGCTCGGCGCCATTTACCGATGCCGCAGCGTGATGCAAATTCTCAACACCTTTATGGAAGATACCTTGCATACTGACTTTGGAATTTAAAGGATTCAATAACTTAACGGCCGTATTAAACACCGTGCGTACACCCAGTTCAGATTTTAGATGCAAGATCTCTCGTAATTGTGGTGCATAACACTCAAGCGGTAAATATACCGCTTGGTTTTGTTGTAAAAATTCGTTTGCTTCAGAAACCGAACAGGCCTGTTTAAACTCTAAAGGCTCTAAAAAGGCTTCCACGTATTCACGGTTCTGAAACTGCCCAGCATCCCCATGTAATAGAATCTTGTAACCGTTTTCAACCAGCAATTTTATGCTTAACAAAAAGTACGGAGGGTAACGCCACTTACCCGCATAGGCCGCCCAATCCAAATCAATCTCCGTTTCAAATTGGTCTAACGCTAAAGCAGAACGCAAACCTTTTACAAAACCTATCAGCTCTTCTTGAGACTCGCCATTGGCGCGCATCAGAAGAAGAAAAGCACCTAACTGCTTATCCGTTACGTCACCCGCTAAAATCATTTTTAACGCCGATGCCGCTTCTTCAACGGTCAGCGAGCGTTTACTTTTTGGGCCCTTGCCTAGTATGCGTAAATAGTCACTAAAAGGATGATCACTCATCAAGATTCCTTTGCATTCATATCGGTCGCAACCTTAGCTAAGGCTGGCACAATACGTTCACGTGCGTTAATGACCTCGCCCACTACAATCAAGGCAGGCGGTTTAATGTTTTTTTCCGTTAGGGTCGATGCCAAAGACTCCAAAGTACAAAACGTATCTCGTTGCTCTGGCGTGGTGCCCTTTTCAATAATCG
>JAYENR010000093.1:0-2683 GCA_034722175.1 Pseudomonadota bacterium
CACGCCTTCAACTTAAAATACCCTAACCCCCAATCCATACCTATTAAGCTTCTTATGGATGCCGCTGGCTTGTATTTAAGCTGCTTTTGATTGTTTTCATATCCAACCTGCACAGAATACTGGTGTATTTTTTGTTGATTCTTAACCCTAAAGTCAATTGCAGACAAAGAGCTTGGATGAACATTTTGTTGCCAAGCAATCATTTCTGCAAACCCTTTAGATTTTAAATGGCCACAAAACAACGAAAAACAATATTGAACAGATTCATTTAACTCGGGATCAGAATCACATAACAATCTTACTGATTTAACAAAACAAGGAACACCTACAAAAGCCACTTTCACTTTGGCTTCTTTTACCTGATTCATGACCTCTGAATACGTCATCGGATAGTACTTACTCTTTGCACCTACTTTGACTTCATCAATGGTACGAGACAGATGATATTCAAATAGTTCACCATCTCGATTCGTTTCACTTGCATGCACGACAGCATCAATCTTACCTTGTTCCATTAACTGAATTAACAGCCAGGTAACCAAACCACCAGAGCTGCTCTTGGCGCGCATATCCGTATGATTAACATAGCCTGTGTACACAGCATGATAGCGACCTACAGTCGAATCAAAACATAGCGCATTATCATAAAGCATATTACCAATATCAGTTTCATCACGTGAAGAAGAGAAGGGGCAAACTTCATTGACACCTGTCGTGTCAACGACCTCACTAAACCTGCTTAAATTAGCTTCATAAGTACCTAATTCCGTTTCTCTCACACTAATTCTAGGGTCTTTAACACTACAGGCACCACAACCAACGCAAAAGCCATTATCAACCACTTGCCTTATAGAACTCTCGCCCCTTTTATTTTGTTGGATACTAATTTGCGACACGAAAGACCTTCCTGCTAGCCTGCATATAAAGAATTAACAAAACACTGTTACTAATCAGTGTTGCAATGGCAGCTCCCATCGCTTCATAGTTGGGAATTAACAAACTATTTAAAACAATATTTAATATGGCCACCGCCCCCATTAACTTTACTTTCGTTCTAATATGCTCTTGAGTCACCAAAATTGCACCGTAACTACTAGCAACAAAGAGTATGGGAATTGAAAAGGCCAATACATTTAAAATCATTAATGATGAGGTAAATTTTTCACCAAAAACAGAAGGAATAAAATAAGGAGCGATCCACCATGTTGCAAACATTGCCAGTATCCCTAAAGCCAGCATAATCACATTACCTTTTCGGAAAACCTTATAAAACATATTAGAATCATGATAAGCCCAACGATGCATTTTCGGTAGTAAAAAGCGCTGATAAACTACACCTGGGAAGAGCAATACAGCCGCCAGAATTATAAACGCAATATTATAAAACCCCGCTATTTCTTCACCGACTAAATATTGTAAAAAAATAATATCACTTTGAAAGTAGATCAAATAAAACAAGGTAGACAGGCCAAATGCCCAGGAGTTCTGATAAACCGTTTTGATAGAAATGTCTTTGGGTGTATCAATCCTATGATTCTTAAGTTGGATATTTTCAGAATGCCCTTTTAACAGTATCTTGCCTTTTAGCATAGGTAAAAGCCAAATCAAACTTAACATCACCATGCTGAGACCAATCAATGCCAGTGCAGACACCACATCATTCAAAGAGAATGCCCCCTCCAAAACATAAACTAAAAAAATAATAGCAAGTAAGCGAACTAAAGAGGGGAGAACTTGCCACATAGACAAAGCTAAATAACGCTCTTCTAATTGAAAGCGTCCAGCCATGAGTTCAAAGGCAACTTGTCCACATAAATAAAGAAAAAGGAAGGTCAAAGCCATTTGCATCAATTCGCCATGCGGACTCAAGGCTCCCCATAAAAGCAAAAAGATACCAACTAAGGCCACATTAATCAAAATCACAAAAAATGAAGGTTTGATTATTTGAAAGGCATTAGCCCCTTGTTGACCATAACTCTTCAACCAATACTGAGCCACACCAAAACCCGCTAACGGAATTAATAGTGTGGTCATCGCAAATGCAGATGCAAAGATTCCATACTGCTCAACATTAAGATGACGCGCCAAAGTAACCTGCAGCAAAAATGCAAACAAGGCACCTAAAATAGAACTTAACCAAAGAGCTGATAGGGCTTTATATAAAATACTGCGACTCATTTAATATAGGACAACTAATCTGTTACTTTTCTCGTTGAGCGCGAATAAGCCTAACCAGTAATGATATGATTAATCCGAAAACACCCCCCATCACAACCCCAAAAACCATGAGCTTAGTCAGCTTGTTTTTGAATGGTATAAACACTACTTTCGGTTCGTTTAATGCACTTGTTGGATTAATAATCTTAGTATCTTTCATAATACTGATCATTCGACCGTGCCTTTCTTTCAATAAATTCACGGCTTCAGATATCTGAGTTAAAGCCTTTTCTTTATCGGTACTTACTATCGATAACAATATGACCTTATCAGCTGCATTCGGAACGGTAATTTGCATTGAAGAATCCACCATACTTGGCAAGATCTTTACCACATCCCTTGAACGTTCAACGGAAAAAGGCCCCGTTGTTCTATATTCTGATTTAATCTGAAGCGTTGCAATTTCAACGGATTGAGTAACATGATAAGTATCTGCTTTTATAGGTTTTATAACGACAAACACATA
>JAYENR010000094.1:0-2666 GCA_034722175.1 Pseudomonadota bacterium
ATGCGCTTATACGGGGTTCGTGTAATTTTGGAGTCTTGCCTCAGTATCGGAGTTGTCTCATTTAAAAATGAAAAGTATTCGGTCACCAAAATTGGCCATATGTTTCTTCATGATGAAATGACTCAAATCAATATGAACTATAATCATGACGTGAATTATCAAGGTATGTATTACTTAGAAGAGTCCATAGATTCAGCGATCCCTGTCGGTTTGAATGAAAATTTTGGGGATTGGCCAACCATCTACCCTGCTCTAACGTCTTTACCGGAACCTGCTAAAACAAGCTGGTTTGAGTTTGATCACTATTATTCTGACAATGCATTCCCCAGTGCCTTACCGCATGTATTTAAACACCAACCTAAAAAACTGATGGACATCGGTGGAAATACTGGGAAGTTTTCCATGAGTGCTGCTCACTATGACGAAGATGTGCATATTACGATTGTCGACTTGCCCGAACAGCTCGCGGTCGCTAAAACCCATATTGCCCAAGCCGGTTTACAAGATCGTATTGATGGTGTGCCAACAAACATGTTAGATCACTCACAGCCACTTCCATTGGGTTACGATATTATCTGGATGAGTCAATTTCTAGACTGTTTCGGAGATGAGGACATTATCAACATTCTAAAACGAGCTTCCAACGCGATGACCCCTAACAGCCGTTTATTTGTGCTTGAGACCTACTGGGACAACCAACGATTCGATGAAGCCGCTTTTTGTGTGGTTAATACTTCTTTATATTTCACGGCTATGGCAAATGGTACAAGTCGAATGTACCGACTTTCTGACATGCTTGAGTTTATGGAAAAAGCCGGGCTCGAAGTTATCAAAAGCACCGAGAATATTGGAAAAGGTCACACCCTACTCGAAGCAAAACTTAAAAGGTAGTCAGTTTTAACGATTATGTCAGTCGTTAATTTCAAATGATTACTTTGAATCAAACTGCCATACATCTCTCATTGAGACCTTACTTAATTGGTAAAAAAAAGTTAACAACGAAGATCCTTTGTGAGCAGGCAAAACGAGCTGACGTATGTAAAATTCAGAAACAAATAAAAACACCGAGCCGATATAAAAAAACGTTATCAAATACTCTGAAAATAAATGGTTTAAATGCTCAGATAACAATCCCGATTTAAACAGCAATAATAAAAATAAAAATGCTGTCCATAACCATGTCACTTTCCGAGTATAACGATGTTCTTCAACACAATCCTCCGCCCCCATTAATAATGCATAACGTGTAATAATCGGTGTTTTTTCTCTATGTAAACTCGAAATGAAAAATATGAAAAGAACAATAATAAGAATAATAGTTACCCATTCAATCAATAACTTAGTGAAACCTGTACTAAAAAACGTAAGATAAAAAGCAAACGCAATTATAAATGCACGAAACAGCGAGTTAATTACCATGACTATCGACCTAATACGGTTTTGTTAGAGTGCATAAAATTCCAAGAGAGTGTTACACCATAAATGTGACTCAACTTCGTTTCTATTAATGGGCTTTCACTGAAAACCGCACTGCTTAAATCCCATGTCTTCCAAAAGGCACCCAGCCAAAAATTATCGAAGTGATAGTTCAAACCAATGTGATAACTCAGGCCAGAAAATCCACCTTTTGTGTGGTATTCAGGTCGATCAGTTAGAGCATCTTCAGAAGAAACACCATAAAAATAATTATGGTTTTCTGCCGTAGCGAAATTTGCAGCTAGACCTGTTGAAACCTTAACCCTTTTACTAGCACTGAAAGCGCTGCGATACGAATAATATAACCCTGGTGCAGTAACAACTCCTTCTTGATGAATCGACTTAAAATCAGAAGCAATAATCGCTCTCATTGGCAACTCTAATTGGAGCTGACTTCTATCATCTCTAAACCACCGATACCTTAAAACAGGTCCAATTCCAACTGAACCATCTAAATCATCCATTCCAGAACGTTTCTTATTCTCAGTACTAGATACAGGAATACTGCCAGTGAGACTCAAATCAAGTTCAAACTTAGTTCCTATAAAAATTGGTTTTTTAATTTCACGTTGATTAATTGAAAACTCTTCACCACGATAAACAATATACGGGAAAGGCACAACCAAACTATTTTGTTCTGACGATCCTAGGTAATCTGGATACGAAACAAAAGCAGGGCCTAGTCCAAACTCCCATTTAGGTAGAGTTTGTTGTGAATAAACAAGATTTGAGAAAAATATTGCAATCAATATAAATGATATTTTAGAAGTTTCTATAAACTTATTATTTATTTTATTCGAAATCAAAATTAACCTATTTAATATACAAAATTTAAAAAATGCGCTTTCAAACTTTAACGGAAATTACGTGACTACGTTCAAAAAGCTAGACGATCTTCAAACTTTTCCAGTGCCTGCACAACACATGCCTCATCCTTTTCGCCACCGGGTGCTCCACTAACACCGATTGCACCAATGCGCATCCCACCGCTGATAATCGGCACGCCGCCAATCATCATTAAGACACCATCAACATGATTTAACTCTGGACGAATGTCACCCCGTTTTGCTCTAAAATCTCCAGACTTTAGGCCAGACATAATCGTTGCATTGGCTTTTTCTTCAGCAATTTGTAAAGTGAACTTTGAAGCAAAATCATCTCTTAAAGCTACACGCTGGTTACCGTGCTTA
>JAYENR010000095.1:0-2662 GCA_034722175.1 Pseudomonadota bacterium
CGCCCGCACAGCAAAAACGATTATATTGCTCCAGCAAAATTCGAGAAACTGCATCGCGAACGAGCTGAAGAAAAATCAAAAAATCTAGGTACGAAAAAACGTTGACACTCCACATCTATTATGCCAATTTATTAAAGTTTGTTTTTATTCCACACTATTAATTACGTTTTATTAAATTTTAGACTATTATATCTCTATCGAGCTTTTAACCATAACGGTATGCAGCTTGCTTAGCGCGCTAACTATAATATGGGAAAGCTCCCTGAGTTATTTAAGTAAATATGTAATTAGGAGTTAAATTACATGGCACTGATGCCTGGTTTACAAATTAATATTGGTCAACAACTAAAACTAACACCCCAGTTACAGCAATCTATTAAGATTCTTCAGTACTCTGCGATGGAAGTTCAACAGACCATCGAAACGACTCTTGAATCTAACTACATGCTTGAAGTTGAAGAAGACGGTATTTCTGAAGATGAAATTTTAGGGGAAACCACCGCTAAAGACAGTTCTGATCAGCCTGAACCTTCTTCTAAAGAAGATCAAACCGTTGACTTGAATACCAATGAAAATATTGGTGACGACCTACAAATTGACTGTGACTGGGATGAAGTCTATTCTGATTACTCTTCAACTAAAACGACCACTCAAACCAGTTCTTCCGATGAATTTGTTGCAGCTGAAAACTATACTGCCTCTCAAAACAGTCTTCATGACCATTTATACTGGCAGTCAGACATCTTTCAATGGCGTGACAATCAAGATATTATTGCTGACTTTCTTATTGATGACATTAGCGATGAAGGGTACTTAACCACCCCGCTCCCGAATCTACTTGAATCTATCTGCTTGCAGTATCCTGATCAAACCTTTACTTTAGATATGCTGGAATCGGTATTATCAACCATTCAGCAATTTGAACCCACCGGCGTTGGTGCACGTAGTATTCAAGAATCTTTATTATTGCAACTAGCAAATATGGCACAAACGCCTTATGTTGTAACTGCCAAGCAGTTGATTAGTGAAAATTTTGATTGGCTTGAGTACCATGATCACAAACGTATTAAGAAAATGTACGGTTTAAATGATCAAGAACTAAACACCCTTTTCAAACTTATTCAATCCCTCAACCCAAGACCTGGACGCGAGTTCTCGCCCTCCGACTCTGAAGTTATCATCCCAGACCTACGTTTAAAACGCTCTAAAAATGGTTGGTTAGTTGAACTCAATGCAGATGCTTTCCCTCGCTTAAAAGTGAATGCCTCTTATATTGATTTAGCTTCAAAACTAAACGACAGCGAACAAAATAAAAAAATAAAAGAACAATTAGTTGAAGCTAAAGGTTTAATTAAAAGCATTCATAGTCGTGGTGAAACCTTACTACGTGTTGGTACCTTTATAGTTGAACGTCAACATGCTTTTTTTGAAGAAGGTGAACTGGCAATGCAACCTTTAGTGCTAAGGGACGTTGCTGAACACTTGGACCTACACGAATCAACAATCTCACGGGCCACCAACCAAAAATACATTCAAACACCTCGTGGAACCCTGGAATTAAAGTACTTTTTCTCATCTGGTGTTAGTCAATATGGTAGCGCAGATCAATCTGCCATTTCTATTAAAGCCCACATCAAAGGCCTAATAGAAAAAGAAGATCCCAAAAAGCCATTAAGTGACAGTAAGCTAATGGATTTACTTGAAAGTGAAAAAGAGATCAGTGTTGCTCGTCGCACAATTGCAAAGTATCGTGAGGCATTAGGTATTCCATCTTCTAGTGAACGCAAAAAATTGAATAAATTTAAGCTTTAGCCCTACCTTGATATGGGTGATTTTTTTCTTATATCACGTATAATCCTCATCTATTATATTTCTGAATAAGTGTCACAACCATGAATAGAACAAATGTAGAGCAAATTCAACAAGTTGCACAGCAGCAATGGGAACAGCAGGCTGACTTTAAAGAGTACATGTCTGCTGTCAACCCTAACATGCCTAAGATCGATGTCATTGATTATCCAAGTTCATTGCATGAACAGGGTGAAACTCGCATTATTCCGTTTGATTTATCAGAGCAACTCCATACTGATTACCCTGCCACCTCTCCCAACTTAATGGCTGGATACATTCGCATCTGTAAAGATGAAATGATTAAAACGGATGCTAAAGCCACTTCACAGATGTTTTACGTGATTCGTGGTGAAGGTAAAACTCAAATGAAACACGGCACGATCAACTGGAAAGCCGGTGATTTATTTACCTTACCTGGTGTACCTGATGCGCTACACCAAGCTTCAGAAGACACGGCTATTTACTGGGTTACTGACAGCCCACTTCTTAAATACCTGGGCGTAGAGCCGAGTGAAGATCGTTTTGAACCGGTACTTTATACTAAAGAACGTTTATGCAATGAACTTGCAGCCGTACGTGAAGAAGCAGCGGGTCGTAACCGAACTGGAATATTGTTATCAAACCCTAATTTTCCAAAAACCATGACCTTAACCCATACGTTATGGTCACTTTATAATGCACTGCCTGCTGGCGTTCGTCAAAAGGCACACCGTCACAACTCTATTGCATTAGACTATTGTGTAGCCGCAGGCCCTGATACCTATACATTAATCGGTAAAGAAGTGGATGAAAACGGTGACATCATCGATCC
>JAYENR010000096.1:0-4312 GCA_034722175.1 Pseudomonadota bacterium
TTCCCACTTCAAGTACCGAGTCTGTTTCGTCGATATCCACAGCTTGTAACAGACGTGCTTCAATTTTTGGAGCCATCATGGTTTCGTCATGACCAATTGGAAGTTCAATGTCTGCATAGGCAAGCGCTTGTTGGCTTTCTGCAACAAACTCATGGCGAGCAATTTCTAGAAATTGATCAAGGATCTTGGGGTCAAGAATATCCCACGGACGAATTTGTTGTTCTACCATGAAAAAACGAGCTTGATCTAAATTCATTATATTGTCCTTTGTTTGTTGGGTTTGGCTCAAGGTTGAGCGCGAAGACCAATTTTTAGCCGAATAATTATAGCTAAAAATACGAGGTTTATAAACGATTGATTTACTTTCTGACGAGCATAAAGCAAAACAAGTCCTCAATAGTGCTAGAATCCGTCCTTATGAAAAATTTTGATAGCTCCTTAGCCCCAATTAATTTAATTGACCCGAATAAACGAACTTTATTTGATTCGGTTGATCGTTTTGATCCCATTCTCAATAAGTTTTCCGACAGTACTAATCAATTGTGGCGTACAAGTGAGAGTGGACAAAAATTGGGGGTGTTAAAGCTTTGTTATAAAGGGGGGGTTGAGGGGTCTAATTTTTGGATGGGGATGCAAGGTGTGTTTGGTTTGAATTATCCAATTCAGATGGCACGGTACTCTGAAGTCTATGACTTGTTAAATTCACTAAGTGATGTGCCGATTCCTAAATTGCTGGCATGTGAATCGGCTTCTGAAAAGTATGCTGGGTTTATTTATAGTGCGATTTTGCCTGGGCAAGATGTACGAGGACTGATCACTGAAGAGCTTGTTCAGCAGTTGGCAGTACACTTAGTCAAATTACATCAACATCAGCAGAGTAAATTTGGGCCATTATTTGAACCTTTGTTTTCAGCAGAGCAGTGGTGGCCAAATATTCAAAGAACAATTCAGGTCTTGGCTAAATTACAAGGTTTTGAATTTGAATTTAAACGTTTGTTTGATGAATTGTCTGTTCCAGAATGCTTTGTGCCGATTATGCCTGATTTACGCTGGGATCAGTTTTTACAGGATTCTGCAAGATTGACAGGCCTGGTCGATTTAGATGCGTTTGTTTTTGGGGCCGTCGAGCTTGAATTCGTGGTGCTGGAATATTTATTAGATGAGCAGCAGGCAGAACAGTTTAAAGACCTCTATCAAGCCTCTAACACTCTTCCGGATTTGACAGGGTGTCGCGAAGTGTATCGAGTATTGTTATTCTTAATGAATATATTGGGAGAAGAATCGTTTGATACCTGGATGCAGGCACCAACTCGATTCTAATGGAAAAATTACGTTGTTGGTTTTTCGGAGTTTTGGAGGCTGCTTTTCCAGCTGATATAACCAATGACTGCTAAAACCAGATACATGCTGAACATCACGATCGTAACGTAATACCCTGTTTGCCAATAGAGTGCAATTGCGGCTGAGTTGATCACTAACCAGTATAGCCAGTTTTCTAATACCTTACGCGCCATTAAAACGGTATTCATCACTGAGAAGACGGTCACAAATGCATCTAAATAGGGTAGTCTAGAACCAATAACCTGTTCAAGGTAGTAAGCGGTGATAAGGCTTAGGACAATTCCGCTTGAAATAAACCACAAATGAAACTGAACAGGCCTGGTTGAGACGGCCAATATCTCTTGGCTTGCGCCATGCTTGCGCCACAGTGTCCAACCATATACCGCCATAGCCATATAGTAGACATTGAGCAGGGCTTGCATCGGCAATTGGCCCTCCCAGAACAAGATGGTATAAATCAGAGTGCTGGTAAAAGCGGCAGGCCAACACCAGATCGATTCCCGTGCCGCCAAAATGACATAGGCAATGCCAAGCATTGTGGCAATGACCTCCCAGCCTGACAGAGCCAAAAAGCTCTGCCCAATTAACTGTATTAAACTCTCTTCGGAACTAGTCACAGTTGCGAATTCTTGCTTTTGAACGATCACTACCAATGATTTTCAAGACAAAAACAGTGGTTGGCAGTTTTTCGAGAGCAATTAACATCTCTTCGCTGATCTCGGCCATTACGGTACGGTACTCACCAAACACTTGTGTGCTCATGCTGTTACGTTCAATTTTGAGTTTAGGGTTTTGTTCAATTCGGTCAATAAAATCCAAGATAGGTTGGCAGTACTCTTCTTCTAATGGGTACATGCTGATGTCGATGGATACAATCATTTAGATTCCTTTTTGTCTGCTCTGACTACCACAAACGCACCCAGGTCATGGCCAGGTAGTATGTCAGTAATTTGATGGGAGGTTGATTCATTTAAAACAGTTTGCACACTTTGCATATTCGCAAAACCAGCTTGTTCAAGCATGGCGGTGATCTCTTTATATCCATAGAAGGTCGCATCGCAATAAAATGGGCTTTCATGTTTATGCTCTTCATAAGATTGACCCAGTTCAGAGTTTTTATTCAAAAACGCGATGATAATGGAACCGTTTGCTTTAATCACACGTGCCGCCTCTTGATAGGCAACCACCGGGTTGTCTAAAAAGCAGGTTGAAGTAATGAAAATGGCAAAGTCATAGCTTTGATCTTTAACGGGTAAGGATTCAGCGACCCCTTCAAGAAAGTTTAAACCACGGTTTTTAGCAATTTCTCGCATCGCTTTGGCAGGTTCAACCCCTGTGTCAATCGACAGCGGGGCGTTAAATAAGCCGCTACCGGCACCAATTTCAATGCCTTTACCGCTAGGTAAAAGTTGTTTGATGCCATCTATTTCAGCTTGAAAAATCTCTGGGTTTTCTTCAAACCACTGTTCATATTCATTGGCGTGAGATTCATATCCTTGAGTGTTTGGCATGGTTAGCTTCTCTAATTGTTAATGACAGCCCCCAGAAAGCTTGATTACAAATAGGCTTTCTGGAATGTCTGCTAATGTGGTTTCAATTTCTGTCTGCAATAGAGGCATGATCTGTTGATAGTCCCCAAAGATATACGTACTCATCTGGCCATATTCAATCACAAGAGATGGGTGTTTAGCCACTCTCTCAATAAAGTCATGAATCGGTGGACGATACTCTTTTAATAAAGGGTACATGCTTATTTCAACAGAGACTTTCATGTTCTATCCTTGTTTTGCAGAAGATAATAAAAAGGGCTCATTTGAGCCCCTTAATGATCTTTAGAAATTATAACGTGCGGTTATTCCGACAGTTCTCGGTTCACCTTTTTGAGTATAGTTGGTTGGAGTATAGCCATCAGATGGATTGTTTCCAAACATGAATCCTCGTACATCGTATTCACGGTCAAGTAAGTTTCTTGCCCAGAACGTTACAGTTAAGTTTTTATCGCTGAACTCAGCACTGGCATTAACCAGTGTATAGGCCGATGATTTAGCGTTATGGCTGTCAGAGAAGTAAAAACCATCCTTGCCTTCAAGGTTCGCAGACAGCACCCAGTTATTCGTTAGGTAGTGTTCAGCCCCTACTGTGAACTGGTAGTTTGGTGCATGAGCTTGATCGCGTCCATCTTTGATTAAATAAGTGATTTCACTGTATTTATCTGTGTATTCATATTCATCAAGTCCTGATTGTAGAAGGCCTAAGCTTCCAAGTAAACTCCAGTCATTGTTAACTGACCAGTCCGCTTCAGCTTCAAGACCATAGTTAAAGCCTTCGTCAATATTTCTATTGTATATCGCAAACTTTCTGTTGTCGTCTTCATCCAGGTACTGGTAAGACGCCGAAACTTGTGGGTTTACTCGTTTAGAGTAGAAAAGGGCTAAACGCGTTTTTAAATCGCCATTTAGCAAGTTTGATTTAAGGCCAGTTTCCAAGTTCCACAGATATTCAGTATCAAAGTTTCTTGAACTTTCTGGGATATTCGTATCATTGTTGATACCGCCTGTTTTAAAGCTTTTTGCCAATGAAGCATAGGCTTTTTGAGAGGCGTTGTAAGCGTAGGCAACGCCTAATTTACCGCCAAACAAGGTTTCATCAAAGTCATTTTCTTGGTTGTTTGAGTCTTGATAATCAGATTGATAGCTTTCTGCTCGAAGGCCTAGTGTGTAACTCAGTTGTTTTGTTGCATGGTAGTCTAACTGTGAGTATAAAGCTTGATTACGAGTAGAGAATTCGGAGTCAGTTGGGTATACCGCATCGTAATCAAGATTGATATAGTTTGTTGTCGCATCTTCATCTTGATTGTTTTGGTAAATGCCCACAACCCAG
Organism: Pseudomonadota bacterium; assembly: GCA_034722175.1. Classification (GTDB taxonomy): domain Bacteria; phylum Pseudomonadota; class Gammaproteobacteria; order Thiomicrospirales; family Thiomicrospiraceae; genus Thiomicrorhabdus. Next base: position 4,222 of record JAYENR010000096.1, read on the forward strand.
TCCGTGGTATTGTTAAATATGCGACCATTTTCTGACGATAATAAACGAATATCCACTGTGCTATTGTTGCGCTCTCTTAAAAACTGTTCAG
>JAYENR010000096.1:4322-15770 GCA_034722175.1 Pseudomonadota bacterium
GTATGGACAAGCACCGGTAGGTTCGTCATCGCTGCAATTATTTGTTATTGCTAAGTCAGAAAAAGTATCTTTGTTAACCCAGTCTAAATCATAGTTATAGTCAATGTCAGAGAAGGATTTAGAGGCTGAAGCTTCCATTCTGACTTTGTTATTAATATCCCATTTAGCATTAATGCCATAAGCTTTAGATTCTAGGATGTCTTCACCTGGGGTGTCAGATTCAGTGTTAAAGCTATTGTCTAAAGTAAACGCATCATAGCCGTTATCTTTATCAAAGTGGATAGCGGTGAAGTCCACGGTTAAATCATCGGAAGCTAGCCATCTTAATTTGGCTTTACCTGTAACCTCATCAAGATTGTTGGTGTTGTCTTTGTCTAAGTAGGTGTTTTCCATGTAACCATCTGTCACATGTCTTTGTAGAGCTAAACGCCCTAAAAGCTTATCTTCAATAAGTGTGCCGCTAATGACACCCGTCGTTGTATAAGTGTTCCTTGAGCCAATAGTTTGTTCAATATAGGCTTCGGTTTCTTTTGTAGGATCGTTACTTTCAACCAGAATCATCCCTGCTAAGGCATTCGCACCAAAGCGGGTGCCTTGTGGACCTCTAAGGATTTCTACCTGTTTGGTATCCAGAAGATTGGCGGCTGCACCGGTTCGACTGTAATCTATGCCATCAACCGTTAATCCAACTGAAGGATTGATTGGGGTCTGGAACTGGCTACGCTCTCCAATGCCTCGAATCTGAAAATATTGACCACGGGACGCACCGGCAGAAAAGTTGACATTGGGAGCAGAGTTAAGGATTTTTTCAACGTGTTGAGCACTGCGTTTATTGATTTCAATGCTATCAATAACGGTAACACTTGAAGTACTGTCTTCAATCGCGGTGGCTCTAAAGTCGGCATTCACCATAACGGTGTCTAACTCTTCGGCCGCAACACTTGAGGTCGCAATAATGGAGGTGATAGCAAAGGCTAACGGTCGTAATTTCATGTTGGTTCCTTTTAAATGTGCTTAAAAGGACAGGAGAGCGACGCGATGTTATTTAATAATAACGATCTTGTAATGTTGTGCTTGGCCTGTCCCTACGCCAGTATGAACTGGATCAGGTTCTAAGGGTTTCTCCGCAAGGAAGATCTCAGGCACCGGTGCCACCCCTAGGCTAGTCAAATAATATTATTTATCTAGGTAGAAAAAATCTGAGCGAATTGTACCGTATTTTATTATTAAATTTAATGTTATATTTTACTAAGTAAATGAAAAGTACGAAGATTGGCGCAAGGAAAGATGATGTCGGAAGTAGCGAAGAAACCTAATGTCAGTAAGGTCATTGTTGATCGTTTAAAAACGTTAGATGATTTGCCGCATTTTCCAGAAGCTTTAATGCAGTTGGAGAAGTTGCTGGCTAGCGAGGACGATGCACATATGAATCAGATTGTGCCTTTGATTGCAAAAGATCCTCGATTGGCGGCTGGTTTAATTGGTGTGGTTAATACTGCTAAGTATTCGATGGGTACTAAAATCACGGATTTAACGGAGGCGTTGGTTCGTATTGGTGTGCAGGATGTTCGATTGATGGCTCATGCCATTAACTATAAATCCTCTTTTAAAAGTAAGCCGCCATTCAGTGAGAAACACTTTTTAAAGCATGCCATGCTGTCCGCCTTTGTGGCGCAAGCGTTAGCAAAAGCGTTACATGTTAATTCGGGTGAAGCTTTCTTGTGTGGTTTGATGCACGATATTGGTATTTATTTGTTGGCAGTAGAGGATCGAGAAAAGTATTTAGAAGTAATGCGTTTAACCGAATACGATATAGCCAAGTTACCCGAAGCAGAGGCTAAAGTGTTTGGAACCAATCATGCAGTGATGAGTGCTCGTTTATTACAGCAGTGGAAGTTTCCTAAAGAAATTATTATGGGGGTGGTGAATCACCATACTCCAGAAAAAGCAGATGAATCAACCAAATCCTATGCTTATCTGACCTTTTTGGCTGAGCAGGCCTGTTTTAGATTAGGTATAGATAATGGTGTTGCGGATCTGAATGAAGATGATAGAGAGGCCCCGTGCGAGAGGATGGAAGGGGCGTTGGAATACTTTGGTTTGGCTTATGAAAGCTATAATGAAATTATTCAAGAAGCATTTGAGTCTGCACAAAGCAGTGGAATGGTCTAATAACTCGTTGAAAGTCATTAATTAGCTTATAAATGCTAACCAAGTACCTCAAAAATCGGTCTGTTTAAACTGAGCAGGCCTGTCTGATTTTCTTTAGGGTGGTCTGCCCGAATAAACCACAATTAAAAAAAAAGCTAAATGGATGTAATCTCTATTAATGTGCTTATAAGAAAATGCTAAAATATCTAGCTTAATTTTAATGTGAGATCTTTGTATTTAATTCATGCAAAGGTTCTGTATCTACATCTGAGAGAAGACATCGATGCCAATTATTACGTTACCGGACGGTTCTACCAAAACTTTTGACGAAGCAGTGTCAGTCATGCAAGTGGCTGAAAGTATTGGGGCAGGCTTAGCGAAAGCAACGATCGCGGGTCGTGTAAACGGTAAGTTACAAGATGCGGGTGATCTAATCACTGAGGATGCTTCTCTAGAAATCGTCACGATGAAAGATGATGATGGTGTGCATATTATGCGTCACTCGTGTGCCCATTTAATGGGGCATGCATTAAAACAGTTATACCCTGATGTAAAAATGGCCATTGGTCCAGTAATTGATAATGGTTTCTATTATGACATCGATATGGAAACCAAAATTACGCCAGAAGATTTAACGGCCATTCAAAAACGTATGGAAGCCTTGGCGAAAACTAAGTACGCGGTAGTGAAAAAAATGACACCGCGTGATGAAGCTATTCAAACCTTTACAGACCGTGGTGAAGACTATAAATTAGAGCTGATTCGTGATCTTAAAGATGAAACAGAGTTCGGTTTCTACCACCATGAAGAGTACGTTGATATGTGTGTTGGGCCGCACTTGCCGCACATGGGCTTTATTAAACCAAAATCAATGAAGTTGACGCATGTTGCAGGTGCATACTGGCGTGGTAACTCAGACAATAAAATGTTACAGCGTATCTATGGTGTGGCCTTTCCAGATAAACAGCAGTTAAAAGACTATCTTCACATGATGGAAGAAGCTGAAAAGCGTGACCATCGTAAACTGGGTAAGACTCTGGACCTTTTCCACGTTGAAGATATTGCTCCAGGAATGGCTTTCTGGCATCCAAAAGGAACTGTGTTGTTCCGTATGGTTGAAGATTATATGCGTGAGCAGTTAGTTTCAAATGACTATGAAGAGATTCGTACGCCATTGATTATGGATCGTTCATTATGGGAAAAATCTGGTCACTGGGATAAGTTCCAAGACAATATGTTTACTACAGAGACGGATAATCGTGATTATGCCGTTAAACCAATGAACTGCCCAGGTCATATTCAAGTCTTTAACCGTCACTTAAACAGCTACCGTGATCTCCCTATTCGTATCGCCGAGTTTGGTTTGGTACACCGTAATGAACCATCAGGAACGTTACATGGTTTAATGCGTGTGCGCTCATTTACACAGGATGATGCACATATCTTCTGTACTGAAGATCAGATTCAGGAAGAAGTACAGGCGTGTATCGATTTGGTTTACCGCACCTATGCCGATTTCGGTTTTGATAATATTGCGGTTAAATTCTCAACCCGTCCAGAACAGCGTGTCGGTTCAGACGAAGTTTGGGATCTTGCTGAAACAGCATTAGAAAATACCTTAAAAAATGCGGGTCTAGATTATAAGTTGCAGCCGGGTGAAGGGGCGTTTTATGGTCCTAAGATTGAATTCCAGCTTAAAGACTGTATCGGTCGTGTTTGGCAGTGCGGAACCATTCAATTAGATTTTTCAATGACTCAGGCTGAACGTCTAAATGCTGTTTATGTCGGTGCGGATAATGAAAAACATCACCCAGTGATGATTCACCGTGCCATTTTAGGTTCACTTGAACGTTTTGTTGGAATTTTGGTTGAGCATTACGAAGGTAAGTTCCCAACTTGGTTGGCACCAACTCAGGCAGTAATTGCCTCAATTTCCGAAGTTCAGAACGAATATGTGGCCGATTTTACTAAAAAATTGAAAAAACATGGGTTTAGAGTCGAATCGGACTTGAGAAATGAGAAGGTAGGGTTTAAAATTCGCGAACACACTTTACAGCGTGTGCCATATATTTTGGTTGTAGGTGATCAAGAGAAAGAAAATGGCACCGTCAATGTTCGTGCAAGAGGCGGTCAAAATATGGGAAGTTTTACTTTTGAAGAATTAGTTGAGCTATTTACCCAAGACATTGCCAAGCTTGGACGAGTCGTTGAAAGCTGATAAAACTGTTGCATAATTGATAACTAAGAGGATATTGCCATCGCAATCAGAAGAGGTCGTGGACGACCACAACAACCAGAAGCACCAAAAGATAATATTAACAAAGCAATTCGAGCGAAAGAAGTTCGCTTAATTGATGCTGATGGAGAACAGGCTGGAGTTGTATCAATCCAGCAGGCGCTAGATGCAGCTGCGGAAGCGGGTATGGATCTTGTTGAAATTTCTGGTAAAACCGTACCGCCAGTATGTCGCGTTATGGATTATGGTAAATACCTCTACCAGCAACAGAAGAAAAAGCACGAAGCGAAGAAAAAACAGAAGCAAGTGCAAGTAAAAGAAGTCAAATTCCGCCCAGGAACTGAGGAGGGAGATTATCAGGTAAAACTACGCAACCTGACAAAATTCCTAGATAAGGGAGATCGCGTCAAGGTAACCATTTGGTTCCGTGGTCGTGAGATTACCCATAAGGAACTGGGCTTGAAGATGTTGGAGCGTATTCGGGATGATATTCAAGAGGTTGCGACCGTTGAACAAATGCCGAAAATGGAAGGCCGTCAGATGCAAATGATGGTTGCTCCTTCAAAAAAAGGTAAGTAGTTCATTAAGTAATTACTGCCACACAACAACTGGGACGTTTGTAAGTGTTATTTGCTTAAATGCGTTACCGGTGCAGCTCCCTCAGTGCTGTTCGTTGTTCCGAAGGATACGTATGTATCCATTTAAAACTGAAGTGGCTCAAATTTAATTTGGGTATCGCTTAAATGCGGAGTTTCATTCAATGCCAAAGATGAAAACAAATAGTAGTGCTAAAAAGCGCTTCTCTAAAACGGGCTCAGGTCGTTTTAAATGTAAACAGTCTCACCTTCGTCATATTTTGACTAAGAAATCGACTAAGCGTAAACGTCAACTTCGTGCTGCAAGCATGATTCATGATCACGATGTAGCGATGGTTCGCCGCATGTTACCTTACGCTTAATTGGAGATTTAAGACATGGCAAGAGTTAAAAGAGGTGTCATCGCACGCCGTAGACACAACAAAGTTTTAAAAGCAGCAAAAGGTTATTACGGCGCCCGTCGTAAAGTATTCCGTGTTGCTAAGCAAGCCGTTATTAAAGCGGGTCAATATGCTTACCGTGACCGTCGTGCTAAAAAGCGTCAGTTCCGTCGTTTATGGATTGCACGTATTAACGCTGCAGCTCGTATCAACGGAATGACATATAGCCGTCTTATCGATGGTATGAATAAAGCAGATATCGCAGTGGATCGTAAGGTTCTTTCTGATATCGCTATTCATGATGCAGCAGCATTCACTGCAATTGCAGAGAAAGCAAAAGCAGCGTTAGCTTAATCGCTTTTGTTGTTATTACTGGCCAGATTCTTGGCTAGTAAGACCCATAAATAGGGGGCATGAGTTAGAAACTTAACTTTTGTCCCCTATTTTTTTGATCAATTGGCTATAAAAGAACGTTTTTATTATCGATTCAAATTTGTGAATTTGTAGTTTAAAGTGTTGTTTTATATTCAATTTCTAAAGAAACCAACGCAGATTGTATTTAGGTTTCAAAACTCTTTAAGATTATTCGTTTAAGGCATTCCAAATCATGCAAGAACAACTTCAAGCCATTATTTCACAAGCACAGCTAGCGGTTGACGATGTCAATGAGTTAAGCCAGCTTGATGAACTTCGTGTTCAGTTCCTAGGTAAAAAAGGCCAACTGACAGACATTATGAAAACTTTGGGTAAGTTATCACCTGAAGAACGTCCAAAAGCGGGACAGTTAATTAATGAAGCCAAACAAACCGTACAGAGCATTTTAAATGCGAAAAAGAAACAGCTAGATGATGCTGTGTTAGCTAAACAACTTGCTGAAGAAACCATTGATGTCACACTTCCTGGGCGTGATGTAGATTTAGGTAGCTTGCATCCAGTTACCCGTACTTTACACCGTATTGAAACGTTGTTTTCTAAAGCAGGTTTTGATGTTGAGACTGGGCCTGAAATTGAAGATGATTGGCATAATTTTGAAGCCTTAAATATTCCTGAAACGCACCCTGCGCGTGCGATGCACGATACCTTCTATATCAATGAAAATACGGTATTAAGAACCCATACTTCAGGTGTGCAGATTCGTACTATGGAAAACAAGAATCCACCAATGCGTATTATCGCACCAGGGCGTGTTTATCGTTGTGACTCTGATCAGACTCACACTCCGATGTTCCATCAGGTAGAAGGATTAATTATTGAAAAGAACGCAAGCTTTGCTCAGTTACGTACTTTGATTATTGAATTTTTACGTCAGTTCTTTGAAGATGAAAACCTTAAAGTTCGCTTTAGACCTTCTTACTTTCCATTTACTGAACCATCAGCGGAAGTCGATATTGCCACTAACCTGTTTGGTGACGGTCGTTGGATCGAAGTATTAGGATGTGGAATGGTGCACCCAAATGTACTGAAAAATGTTGGGGTTGATCCAGATGAATATACAGGGTTAGCATTTGGACTTGGGGTAGAACGTTTAGCGATGTTACGTTACAACGTAAAAGATCTACGTCAGTTCTTTGAAAACGATTTACGTTTCCTTAAGCAATTTAAATAGACCACAACCACTTGGATAAGAGAAAAAGAATATGAAATTTAGTGAAAACTGGTTAAGAGAGTGGTCAAACCCAGAGTGGGACACTCACACATTATCTGAAGGATTAAGTCTAGCGGGTCTAGAAGTAGATGGTGCTGAGCCTGTGGCTGGTGCATTTACCAATGTGGTGGTGGGTCATGTATTCTCGGTTGAGAAACACCCTGATGCAGACAAGTTAAATATTACCCAAGTTGATATTGGTGATGAAGAGCCCGTCCAGATTGTGTGTGGTGCTAAAAACGTTGTTGCAGGCATGAAAGCATGTTGTGCCAAAGTCGGTGCGGTTCTGCCAGGTGACTTCAAAATTAAAAAAGCTAAACTACGTGGTGTGCCGTCACACGGCATGTTATGTGGTGCCACTGAGATCGGTCTAGCAGATGATGGTGTTGATGGATTGTTTGTACTGCCTGAAGATGCACCTGTTGGTATGGATGTTCGTGAGTATCTAGACTTAAACGATCAAATTATCGATGTTGATTTAACCCCTAATCGTGCAGATTGTTTTAGCATTATTGGGCTGGCTCGTGATGTCCATGCGGTGAGTGGTGCGCCGTTTACTCAGCCATTTGAAGACAAAGAGATGGCTGGGTCAGAGGCCTGTTCACAGGCTATCAATATCTTAGAACCGGCATCGTGCCCTAAGTATTTAGGTTGTGTGGTCACGGGCTTTGACGCTAATGCTAAAACACCATTGTGGATGGTTCAAAAGCTATTACGTGGTGGCATTCGTTCTTTAAGTTTGGTGGTGGATATTACCAACTACGTGCTTTTAGAACTTGGTCAGCCGATGCACGCATTTGATTTGGATAAATTACAAGGTTCTATTCAGGTTCGTAATGCTCAAGCTGGTGAAAAGTTAGTCACGCTTGATGAAAAGGAAGTATCGCTACAAGACGACACTCTAGTTATTGCCGATGACAGTGGTGCGATTGCACTGGCTGGAATTATGGGTGGCCTATCTACTTCAGTAACAGACACTACCACCTCTATTTTCTTTGAAAGTGCTCATTTTGCACGTTTAGCTATTACGGGTAAAGCACGTAAATATGGTTTGCATACAGACTCTTCAATGCGTTTTGAGCGTGGTGTTGATCCAATGCTACCTGAGCGTGCTTTAAACCGTGCATTAGATCTATTTACACAAATTGCAGGCGGAACGGTTAGTGCGATTGAGTCTGTAGTGGCTGATGAGTATCTTCCAAAAGCAGCGACCATTGAACTACGTCGTGCCACGATCAGTAGCCGTCTAGGTGTGGATGTGACCGATGCGGGTGTGGAATCTATTTTTGAAGGACTGGGGTTCTCAATTGAATCAAGTGACAGTGGCTGGAATGTCACCGCACCGTCTTTCCGTTTTGATATGGCGATTGAGATGGATTTGATTGAAGAGATTGGCCGTATTTACGGTTACAACAACCTTCCTGAAACGCCAGTGATGGCGCCAATGACATTAAATGAACTGCCAGAGTCAGAACAAGAGCTGTATGCGTTAAAGACCAGCCTTGTACAACGTGGTTTTAACGAAGTTGTTACCTATAGCTTTGTTGAAGAAGACAAACAAAAGTTGATTGCACCAGATCTGCCGTATGTATTGCTTCAAAATCCGATCTCGGATGATATGAAAGCAATGCGTACCACATTATTTCCAGGTCTATTACAAAGTATTGCTTATAACCAAAACCGTCAGCAGCCGCGTGTGCGTCTGTTTGAAAGTGGTTTAGTGTTCTACAAAAATGACACTGACCCAACGGGTGCCACACAAATTCCAATGTTCGCGGGTGCGCTTGTTGGTTCAGTTGCTGATTCAGGGTGGGATGAAGTCGAGCGTAAAGCAGACTTCTTTGACTTGAAAGGGGATGTAGAAACCCTGTTAAGAATGAGTCACCAGTTAGGTAAGATTCGTTTTGAACCTTGTAACCATCCTGCGTTACATCCTGGTCAATCAGCAGCATTGATCAAAGATGGTAAGGAAGTTGGGGTGATGGGTAAATTGCATCCACAATTGGTAAAATCGATGGGTGTCAGTGGTGATGTCTTCCTGTTCCAGGTTCGCCAAGATGCAATTATGACTATGGAAGTACCTGCAGCAAAAGCGATCTCGAAGTTCCCAGAAGTACAGCGAGATTTAGCGTTTGTGGTTGATGAAGTGACTCCAGTTCAGTCTTTACTGGATGCTGTGATGCAAGTAGAGTCAGAGATTCTTCAGTCGGTTGATCTATTTGATATCTACCGTGGTCAAGGTATTGAAGTTGACCAGAAGAGTGTCGCAATTACATTAAAAATTCAACACCAAGATCGTACACTTCAGGATGAAGAGGTCGATAGTTTGGTGGAGCAAGTGTTGGCTTCTGCTAAGCAGGCCGTCAATGCTGTTTTACGTTAATGTTAAAGTATAAGGATAATAACAAGATGACAACATCAACTCTAACCAAAGCGGACATTGCTCAAAATCTATCAGACACGTTTGGTTTTAATAAACGTGAGTCAAAAGAAATTGTCGAGCAGTTCTATGATCAAATCAGTGATGTATTGATTTCAGGCGAGCAAATCAAATTATCAGGGTTTGGTAACTTTGAATTAAGAGACAAATCTTCACGTCCAGGACGTAATCCAAGAACAGGTGAAGATGTTCCCATTTCTGCAAGAAGAGTGGTAACATTTAAGCCAGGTCAAAAACTGCGTGCACAAATAGATAATCATGGCGAAGTCTAAAATACAGACACAACCTCAATTAGAAATTGAGTTACCAGATAAAAAATATTTCACGATCGGTGAAGTATCTGAGCTGTGTGACTTAAAATCTCATGTGTTACGTTATTGGGAACAAGTGTTCCCACAGCTAGAGCCTAGCAAGCGCAGTGGACGTCGCTATTATCAACGCAGTGATGTTGAATTGATTTTTGAAATCAAAAGTCTTCTGCACGATCAGGGTTATACCATTGATGGTGCAAAAGCACGTCTAGCCAGCAATAAAGTGAGCATAGCTGAAGCAGATGTGCCTGAAGAAAAACACAGTGCTTTAGCACAACTGCAACTGATCAAAAAAGAACTTAAAGAGTTCCGTACCTACCTATCTACTAAATACAAATAACGTGTTTCAAACTCAGCAGGCCTGATGAAATAGCGTTGTATTTACCCTATCTTAAATTCGGAATGTAGCGCAGCTTGGTAGCGCACCACACTGGGGGTGTGGGGGTCGCAGGTTCAAGTCCTGTCATTCCGACCAATTTCATTTCTTGTACTGTATTTACTTTTAAAAAAGTACTATTGATTTTTATCTCTGTTTAAAAAACGAGAAATCTCCAATGTTAGGTTTTCTCTTAGCAATAAGACGAGCCTCTTGTTTCTGTTTACAGCGAAAAATCAGCCTATATTAATGCTGTAATAGTCAGATATTTCTACGTGGAGTTCAGCCTTTTTTAAACATCGATTTGCTCGTGTATTAAGCGGGTAGAGTGAAGTTCATATGTTAAAGTCTTTGATTGTTTCAGGTTTGGAGAAGAACCAGCCTTGTCCATAGACATTTTCTTTAGAGTGTATGTCATCAAACATTTCAATGAGTTTGTTTACGACTTTTTGATCTTCAATGTATTCGAGCACTAAACTAAGATTAAGTTTATTACCCAATAGTAGAATCACTTCCAGTAGAGAGGCAGATGTTTCGGACTCGCAGATTGAGCGAACCAAGCTACCATCAATTTTCAAGAAGCTAATGAGTTTTTCTTCTGAAAGTTGTTTCACGATTTCAAAATTTGTATAACCGGTGCCAAAATCATCCACGGCCACAAAAAAGTTATCAGTTTGTAGTTGTTTTAAGACATCTAATTTTGAGGTTAATGTGTATTCGGTTAACTCCAAAACCACGTTAAGGTTATGTTGTTTGGCTTCTATCGTTAACTGCTTGATGTTATCAATAATGCTTTTTGAAAGCAGGGAGAGAGGGTTTAGGTTTAGAAAAACATAATCTAACTTCTTAGAGACTTCTTTTAGATGATTACGAATTTTTTGAATTACAACCATGTCAAATTTTTGGTACAGACCGTAATCATTCACAATATCAATAAACATGCCTGCTGGAATGAGCTGTCCATTTGGGCCGTGTGGGATTCTTGCTAAGGTTTCTGCGCCAAATAAATTTGAATCGTTTACGTTTACAATTGAATGAAAATACAGTTCTACAGCGTGGTTTTCTATTGAATGAATAACGGCAGATTTTAAGCTTAAGTTTTCTTGTATTTCAGAAATAATCGCGCGAACATCCTGACCAAAATCGTAGATATTGACCAGCTCTTGACTGTGTAAATTAAGGTGGTTAGTTTTGTGTTCGATCACTCGAATAACTTCATGAATTTCATCTTCTAAAAGGTTGTGTAGAAGTGAGGTATCGATATAACCAATATTAAGAAACGAGCAAGATGTAATGCTTTCATATTGTGCAGA
>JAYENR010000097.1:0-2573 GCA_034722175.1 Pseudomonadota bacterium
AGTCGGCAAATGGCCGCAATACCCGTACAAGAGCGATCCAGTCGGTTGTTGAAGATGTTCGACTTAACCGAGCTTTATGGCAATTAACACAGGAGTTTGCCCAACTTAAAAACCATTCAAGCCTTACTGTTCATTAACTAGAGGTGACAATCATGCTTCCCTACCCTTTTAAGGCTGTCAATAACGATGGCCACTATCTCATAGAGAAATCGGTTAGCGCCAAAGAAATACTGCAAATGGCCAACTACCTTGCAAAGCAGTTTCTCAAAAAAGGCACCAACCTCACTTCACCTGAGCGGTGCTTTGCTTATTTACAAACCATCCTACAAGACCGAGATCATGAAGTATTTGGCGTGATCTTTCTTGACCAACAACACCGGATTATTTGTTACGAAGAACTGTTTAGAGGCACCGTTAATCAAGCGAATGTCTATCCAAGAGAAATCGCCAAACTCTGCATCCAGTTTAACGCGGCTGCGGTCATTTTGTTTCACAACCACCCGTCTGGCATGCCACAACCAAGCAAGTCAGATATCTCTTTAACAAAACGGGTTAAAGAAGCCCTAACACTCTTTGAGGTTCGAACCCTAGACCATGTCGTTATTGGCCGAGAGGGTAACGAATCACTTTCAAAACTAGGTCATCTATAACCAACAACGTTAATACTAAAAGGAACCCTATCAATAAATTTTTAAATACGAACAGGCCAAGAAGCTCATCTTTTGATGAGCTTCAATTTGGCTAACCCTCTTTTTTTGTTTTAAAAGACCTAAATTATGACCTGGCATCTACAAGTTAGCCTATTAAAGCCTTAAAAGCCATTGACTCAAAGACGGTTGCAACTACAATGGTTGAATTCCATAAAAGCAAAATAATAAGTAAATATGAGCAAAGACAATCAGCAAGTTGAAAACCAATTTTTAGTTGACCTAGAGAAAAAACTTTGGACGAGTGCCAATAAACTCCTGCCCTCATTAGATGCCTCGCAATACAAACACGTTATGTTAGGTTTGGTGTTTTTAAAATACGTTTCCGACTCGTTTGGTATTCGCCGTGACGAACTTACCGCGCAATTTAAAAATCCAGAGCACGATTACTATTTAGACCCAGCGGATTTTGGCGGTGAAGACAGCTCAGAATACCAAGATGAAATTAATACCGAACTAGAAGAACGCGACTACTACGCTGAAGCCAATGTGTTTTGGGTACCGATGCAATCTCGTTGGGAGTTTCTTCAAAACCAAAACAAAGTGGTGATTACTGGTGAAATTGAAGTGGACGGTAAAAAAATCCGTTCAGTCGGTCAGTTAATCGATAACGCCCTAGACGCCATTGAACTCGACAACCCAAAATTGAAAGGCGTTTTAAACAAACGTTATACTCAATTACAAATCGACCAAGCGAAATTGGGCGAATTGATTGACCTCATCGCTACCATTCCTTTTGCACATCAAAGCCTAAGCAGCAAAGATATTTTAGGTCATGTGTACGAATACTTTTTAGGCCAATTTGCCCTTGCCGAAGGTAAAAAAGGCGGTCAGTTCTACACGCCAAAATCCATTGTGAGCTTAATGGTGCAAATGATGGAACCGTTTAAAGGTCGGGTTTACGACCCCGCCATGGGTTCGGGTGGTTTCTTTGTGCAGTCCGAACACTTTATTCGCGAACACCAAGGCCGCATTGGGGATGTCTCTATTTACGGACAAGAATACAACCACACCACTTGGCAACTCGCCGCCATGAACATGGTGATTCGTGGCATCGACTTTAACTTTGGTAAAGAACCCGCCAGCAGTTACACCAACGACCAACACCCCGATTTACGTGCTGACTTTGTGATGGCCAACCCCCCTTTTAATATGAAAGAGTGGGATACCGGCGTGGACGACAACGACCCACGCTGGGTTTACGGCAAACCGCCCACAGGCAACGCCAACTTTGCCTGGTTACAACACATGCTCTACCACACCGCACCCAATGGCAGTGTGGGCTTATTGCTGGCTAATGGCTCGATGAGCTCCAATACCAAAGGCGAAGGCGATATTCGTAAAGCCTTAATTGATGCCGATTTAATCGAAGGCATGGTCGCCCTACCCGGTCAACTGTTTACCAATACCCAAATCCCCGCCTGCATTTGGTTTTTAAGCAAAAACAAAAAAGCCAGAACCGCCGCCAGTGGCCGTGAATTGCGAGACAGAACGGGAGAAGTACTGTTTATTGATGCCCGTAATCTGGGCTATATGAAAGACCGAGTCTTGCGTGACTTTACCAAAGAAGACTTAGCCACCATTACTGACACCTATCATAGATGGCAGACAGGCGACGGGTATGAAGATATTGCAGGCTTTTGTGCCAGCGTATTCAGTTTAGAAGACGACGCACAAGGAAGTGCTAGTGTCGCGGGAGGCAGGAAGCCGGGAGCGACAATTCAAAAACACGATTATGTGTTAACCCCTGGGCGTTATGTCGGTGCCGCAGAGCAAGAAGACGACGGCGAACCCTTTGCAGAAAAAATGGCCAGACTCACTGCACAGCTCAAAACCCAGTTTGAAGAAAGTGACAAACTAGAAGCC
>JAYENR010000098.1:0-2569 GCA_034722175.1 Pseudomonadota bacterium
AATGAGAGTGATACTGAAGGCGTTAGCAGCCTTTAAAATGAAACTGACCAGGCCTAGTCAATTTAAAAACACTATTTCAAACTAAATAACACAAAGCCTTAACTTAAGCACTTTGATTTAAGTACTCAACGACCTCTTCAATTGAACCGGTAAAAGAAACTTTATGTTGATTCTTTTTCATTTGATAGTCGTACATGGGATCATAATATTCCGCTAATAATACCTCGATCCAAGCTTTATGGGCATCAGTTGAACCAGTTTGTAATTGCTGTTGTAGAGCCGTGTCAAAAAGACGCATTACACGCTGGTGTCGCTCTCCCCCTAAACGCTTTTTAATTCGTTCAAAAGCGGCACGCATAAAGAGTGTCCAATTATCAATATGGTCATACTCTCGCTGTGCTTCAACTACGTATTCATCTAAAGTAATTTCAATACGTTTTTGCATCGGCGTATCAACAACAACACGCTCGCCCGCCTTCAAAGCATCAAACAACGCTTTTGAAAAGTTCACCGAACCAATATTACGCCCTTCATCTTCAATCACTAACTGAGTAGGGTTCGTTTCTAAAAAACGGATTAAGGTCATTGAGAGTTCATTCTCAAAATTAATTTGGGTTGGTTGGGGGGTAGCATGGCGACCAAAGGCGGAACCACGATGATGCGCTAAACCTTCTAAATCAATGGCATTATTTAACTGATGGATAACTAAGGTCTTACCCGATCCAGTTCTGCCAGCTAATACAATCGGTTTAATATTCTGCTTTTCTAGCGTGCTGGGGAATTGATCCAAATAATCAATCAGATAACGTCTAAACGCTTTATAACCCCCTTTTAAACGTACAATTTCACGTCCACACTCTTTTAACCACTGTTGAGAGATTTTAGAACGCATGCCACCTCTAAAACAGTAGAGTAAAGCATCTGGGTTCGCATCCATAAAAGCCGCCCAAGATTCCACTCGTGACGCACGTGTCTCTTCATTAACCAACTGGTGCCCCAACTTAACTGCGGCTGCATTGCCATTCTGTTTATAGCACACCCCTACCTTATGACGTTCCTCATCATTCATCAGCGGTAAATTGCTCGCAGTGAAAAACGCGCCTTGTAGAAACTCAATGGGTGCACGCACATCAATCAATGGCGTTTTGTTCAAAACAATTGATTTAAAATCATCCATTTGCGGTAGATCATGCTGAAATTCAGTAATTTTTACCGACATTAAATAACCTCAACTACATGAGTCTGTTCATTGGTGCTTAGGGTTTTACCAATCGGTTCTAAAGCCAATCCGTATTCTTCAGCTGCGGCTTTAAATTCGGCAACTGCATCAGGACGCACCGCCGCTAATAGTCCACCTGATGTTTGTGGATCACACAAAATCATTTTTTGGGTTTCATTGATTTTGGAATCAAACAGGCCTGATACCTTATGTCCGTAACTCTCAAAATTACGCCCTGTTCCTCCTGGTGTGCAACCTTGCGCCAAGTAATCTAATACTTCAGGTAAAACCGGTACTTTATCAAACTCAATTTGCGCAGCAATACCACTGCCTTCACAGATCTCAATTAAGTGTCCTAAAACACCAAAACCGGTCACATCCGTCAGTGCAGTGACACCCTCAATTTGCGCAAATTCGGTTCCAGGTTTATTTAAAGTGGTCATGGCTTCAATCGCCATCGTCATATGCTCTGGCTGAATCTTTTTCTGTTTTTGCGCGGTGGTTAAAATACCAATCCCTATCGGCTTGGTTAAAAACAATTCGCAGCCCGCTTCTGCAGAAGCGTTCTTTTTCAAATGATTATTATCTACAATTCCAGTCACTGCCAAACCAAAAATCGGTTCCGGTGCATCAATGGAATGCCCTCCTGCTAACGGAATACCTGCTGCTTCACAGGTTGCACGTCCACCTTCAATCACTTGTTGCCCCACTTCTGCTGGTAATTTATCAATCGGCCAACCAAAAATCGCAATCGCCATTAAAGGCTTGCCACCCATCGCGTAGATATCACTAATCGCATTGGTGGCAGAAATTTGACCAAAGGTAAACGGATCATCAACAATCGGCATAAAAAAGTCAGTCGTGCTTAAGACAGAAGTGCCATTGCCCAAATCAAACGCTGCGGCATCGTCTTTGGTGCTGTTACCCACCAGTAAATTAGGATTAGGTATAATATCCATCGAAGTTTTTAGAATCGTATCCAATACCATTGGCGAGATCTTACAGCCACATCCAGCACCATGACTGTATTCGGTTAACTTGATTGAATCCATTGCTTCTGTTTTAAGCATCGCGCTTTTCCTTATTCGTTCATCTGGTTAACACGGCCAGATCTTAAATCCCTTAAAGGGAAATGTTCGGTTTTTAAAATAATGTGACTAAGAGAGTGTTTACTAGAAAAATTTAGCCCGCTTGCATCTTTAAAATGTCCGCCACATTGATCTCATATTTATAACGGGTAAAATCGGTCTCTTTCTCTCGAATGGCAAGCATCGACATACGGTCGGCCAACTCATTACCTTCTACCCCAACGTGACCGTTAACGTGCAAGACTTGGATTTTGTTTTTTAG
>JAYENR010000099.1:0-2538 GCA_034722175.1 Pseudomonadota bacterium
CGTGATTTTGTTTTAGCTAAGGCATTTGACTACGCGAATGAAGTACTACACGGTGCAGTTCAAGGTATCTCTGAGTTAGTGACTCGTCCAGGTATGATTAACGTGGATTTTGAAGATTTACGCACCGTTATGTCTGAGCGTGGAATGGCGGTTATGGGTGTCGGTTCTGCAAAGGGTGAAGATCGTGCGATCAAAGCAGCAGAGAAAGCGATTGCTAATCCGCTTTTAGAAGATATTTCTGTTTCAGGTGCACGTGGTCTGTTGGTTAATATTACCAGTGGTTTAGACTTCACATTAGGTGAGTTTAATGAAGTGGGTGACGTAATTGATCAGGTTGCTGCAGGTGATGCTAAGGTGATCATTGGTACCTCAATGGATGACACTATGGAAGATGAAATTCGTGTAACGGTTGTTGCAACGGGTTTAGATGTCGCGGCAGAGTCAGCAAACAAGCCTGAAATGGTGAAGCCGAATTTGACTGCGGTTCAAGCAAATAAAGAGAGTGTGCAAGCTGAAGTAAAACCAGAAGTAGCCCCTGTTGCTGAAAAGCCAGTTCAACAGAGCATTAACCTTGAAAAAGCAGCGGTTAAGGAAGTGGAAGTAGAGCGTCCAAAAATGGTAGCTAACGGTGGTCTTGCTGGTGGTTTACCAAACTCGAACTACTTAGATATTCCTGCTTTTTTACGTCGTCAAGCGGACTAGTTTATTGTCAGGTTTTTTCAGATCAATCCAGTTTGGAAGTTAACAGGGCCTGGTGATAAATGAAAAATGTTAGTGTGTCACTGACATGTTAAGAAGATTCCCTAAACCCACTCACTTAATCGTTGTTAAGTGGCGTGGGTTTTTTCTTTTCAGTCTATTAATGGGTGTACTGGTGTCTCTGCTCGCCATTATTCAGGTACAGCACCAGATTCGCCATACCGAAACCGACTATTATTTAGCGTTAAAAAAACAGATTGAAGCTAAGGAGGAGTGGGGGCGGTTGACTCTAGAGAAAATGCATTTAAGCGCACCCGCCAGAGTGGAACAAATCGCACAAACGCAATTGAATATGACAATGGAGAAATCCGTTGAACAGAAAAATCTGCAGACTATCTATTTAAAAGAACTGACAAATGAGCATTAAATTTGGCCGAGACAGAGTGGTGTTTGCCCTAGTTGTATTAGGGTTTATGGCTGTGTTGGTGCGTGCATTTTATGTGCAGATTTTACATGCTGACTTTTTAAAAGAGGAAGGTGATAAACGTCAGGTTCGAACCATAGAGATCCCAGCGCCACGTGGTGAGATTTACGATCGTCATGGAACTGTCTTGGCGTTAAGTACACCGATGGCCTCGGTTTCTGTTGATGCCAAAATGATTACGGGTTACCAGCGAGACTATGCCGCTTTGCTTAAGCTGTTAGGCATGAGTGAAGAGACCTTAATTGACATCGCAATTCGTCAAAAGCATAAACGTTTAAGTTTTATTAAACATGAAGCCAATCCTGAAGTCATCAAACAGTTAGAAGAGCTGGCTCTTCCAGGATTGCATCTTAAAACAGTCAATATGTCTCTTAAATTGGCGAATGAAGAGGTCATTCTGATTAAAAAAGAGGTGCCTTCTATTTGGGTTGATCTGAGGCAGATGAAGGGCTATCAACATACTTACTCTAGATTGGCAAAGTTATTGGGGATCTCCAGTAAACGTCTAAAAGCCAAGATTGAAAAATATGCAAAACGTCGCTATATCTATATTCAACGTTCGGTAGAGCCAGATGTCGCTAAACAGGTGGATGCGTTAAACCTTTATGGGCTCTATGTCGATGATGAATATAAACGTTATTACCCTGAAGGTGAGATTACTGCTCACTTAGTTGGCTTTACCAATATCGATGACCAAGGTCAGGAGGGCTTGGAGTTAGCTTATGAAGATTGGTTGAAGGGTAAGAGTGGTCAAAAGCAGGTTATTAAGGATCGTGAAGGTCACATTATTGATTTTGTAAAAGATGTTGTGCCGGCAAAACCGGGCTCTGATATTACCTTAAGTATTGATAAAAATATTCAATATTTTGCCTATAGAGCCTTAAAATCGACAATGATTGAGCATCAGGCGCGTTCTGCTAGTGCGGTTGTATTGGATGCTAAAACAGGTGAGATTTTGGCAATGGTGAGTTTGCCAGGTTATAACCCGAATGATCGTAGCCAAGTAACCGGCAGTGCCATTAAAAACCGCGTGATCTCAGATTTAATGGAGCCAGGTTCAACGGTGAAACCGTTTATTGTCGCTAAGGCATTACATGAAGGGGTTATTACCTCTGAAGAAGAGATAGATACATCTCCCGGTTCGATTCGTGTGCAGGGTTATCGAATTACCGATACTCATAATAATGGCGTATTGACACCGAGTGATATTATTCAAAAATCCAGCAATGTTGGCGCATCTAAAATTGCGTTAAAACTCACGCCTGAACAGCAGTATGAGATGTGGCAACAGGTTGGGTTTAGTCAAGATACAGGTCTGTATTTACAAGGTGAAGCCAGTGGGATTTTAAAACCCG